>JANPIQ010000320.1:0-5699 GCA_031425075.1 Sphingomonadales bacterium | reverse complement strand
AATTTCGCCGAACAGCAATCGAAGCTGGTCGGCGCCTATTTGGCCGGGCACTATGCGCCTCCGTCGGATGCCGAGATGACGCGGATCATCGCGGCCGACGAAGAGTATTACACCGGCCAATATTATGCGGCGCGTCGGCATACCATTCAGCTCGACTTCGATCATTATGTGCGGGCGTTGAAAAAGGAACTGGCGGCAGGGGCGAAACGCGCGGCGGCGGCGGGCAATCGCCCGCCGGTTGCTGCAAAAGTAGAAGAAGCGGCATATGGTTTAAGCCCCTCCCCTTCAGGGGAGGGGGAAGGGGTGGGGTGGTCGGGACAAGCGATTGGCTTCAGGCAGATCTCTGGTGGATACCCCCCACCCCAACCCCTCCCCTGAAGGGGAGGGGCTAGAGAAGAAGGAGAGTGAACATGGCCACCGCAGCAATCGAGCAAACCCGGCCCATCAGCCAATTTGATGTGAGCGACATCGCGCTGTACACCGGAGATCGCTGGCGTGAGCCATTCGCCCAGTTGCGGCGCGATATGCCGCTCAGCTGGTGTCCCGACAGCCCCTATGGCGGCTATTGGTCGGCAGTGAGCCACGATCTCATTCAGCAGGTCGAGATCGACGCCGCCACCTGGTCGTCCGAGATCGGCAACATCACGATTGCCGATGGTGTGGCGGGCGAAGAATTTCCCAATTTTATCGCGATGGATCCGCCGCGCCACACGGCGCAGCGCAAGGTCGTGGCCCCTGCCTTTGCGCCAAGCCAGATGACCGAGCGTGAACGACAGGTCCGGCAGCGAACGCGCGACTTGTTTGACAGCTTGCCGCTGGGCGAGACCTTCGACTGGGTCGAAACGGTGTCGATCCCGCTGACGATCGGCATGCTGTGCATCCTGTTCGATTTTCCGTGGGAGGAACGACACGATCTCAAACGCTGGTCCGATTATGGCAGCAATGTTTCGCCCGAAACCGCCAGCCCTGAATATCAAATTGAATTCAACCTCCAGATGATGGCGATGCTGACGCGCTTCGACCTGCTGCTGGAGGAACGCCGTGCCTTGCCGCCATCGGACGATCTGCTCAGCCGGATGGTGCACAGCGAGGCGATGGGCAATCTGACGCCGATCGAGCGGATCGCCAACATCGCGCTGCTGATCGTCGGCGGCAACGATACGACGCGCAATTCGATGAGCGGGTTTATCGAGGCCTGTCATCTCTATCCCGATCAGCTTGCGCGGTTGCGCGCCGATCCCAAGCTCATCCCTAACGCCGCGCAGGAAATCATCCGCTGGCAATCACCCGTCACGCATATGCGCCGCACGGCCACGCGCGATACCGAATTGGCCGGGCAGGCGATCGCGGCGGGAGAGAAAATCATTCTCTGGTATATTTCGGGCAATCGCGATGAGGCTGTTTTTCCTGCTGCGGAAACCTTCGATGTGGGCCGCGCGAATGCGCGGCGGCACGTTGGCTTTGGCCACGGCATCCACCGCTGCGTTGGTGCGCGGCTCGCCGAAATTCAGCTCGCGACGTTAATCGGTGAAATCGTCGAACGTGGCTGGCGAATCGAACCGCAGGGCAAGCCGACGCGGCTCGCCAGCCCGTTCCTGCACGGCTTTACGGAGATGCCTGTGCGCATCGCCGGTTGACGGCCGTTTGCGCGCGGTCGATTTGTCCTAGGGAGTGCGAAAAAATCGGTGTCCTAGACCCTGGCCGCTATGTCACGATGGGCGCATGACAAGATGCTTATTCTCACAATTGAAGATCGCGACCGGACGAGTGCCGCATTTCACGCGCGGGGCTAGTCTGCCCACGCGGTCGATCCCCCCGTTTAACCCTCAACTCCGTGAGAAATCCGCCATTTTTCGGAAGCATCAGCGCACTGGATATTTGGTCAATTCGCGCAGAGTCGCAAAGGCCGCAGTGACATGTCTTCAAATCCGGCAAACGCTTCGTCACCAGACTGCTTCTCTGCGCCCTCTACGAACCCTGCGTCTCTGCGCGAACCCGAATTTTGCGGCACGCACCCTGCCAGACAGCGGGCTTAACGAAGATGGAGGCACCCCCCCCCGTTTTACTCTCAACTCCGTGAGTAATCCGCCATTTTCGGCGCGGCGTCACACCCCTGCCGCCTCCGCCCGTGCAATGCACTCCATGATGATCCGCTTGGCATCCTCAACCCCGCCCCAGCCGTTGATCTTGGCCCATTTGCCAGGTTCCAGATCCTTGTAGTGCGTGAAGAAATGCTCGATCTGCTGCGTCACGATCGGTGGCAGATCGTCATGGCCGGCGATCTCGCTATAGTAGGGGAATGTCGTATCGACCGGCACGGTGATAAGCTTTTCATCGCCGCCAGCATCATCCACCATCATCAGCACCCCGACCGGGCGAACGCGGATGATCGCACCGGGCAGGATCGGCGACCGCGCGATGACCAATGCGTCCAGTGGATCGCCATCATCGCCGAGCGTGTGCGGAATAAACCCATAATTGGCAGGATAGCGCATCGAGGTGTGAAGGATGCGATCGACGAACAGCGCGCCCGAGGCCTTGTCGAACTCATACTTCACCGGCTCGCCGCCGATCGGCACTTCGATCAGGACGTTGAGATTGTTCGGCGGATCGATTCCAGCGGGGATCAGGTCGATTCTCATAAGTTACGTCGCCTTCCTTTTTGGCATTCCAATGTCGGTGTCGCTCGCCCAGCACCCATGCGTGCCAGCGCAGATGCGTTCAGGCAGGATGATGCGGCAGACGGGGCCGTCGCCCAATCTTTGTGCATCGTAAAGCACGCATTCGGACGTATCGTTCCCGACATCGCTGACAAAGGTTACGATATAGCCGTCATCTTCTTGCGTGGCGCCGATGCGCGGGGCAAACGGCGCTTCGCTGCCAAAGCGGTCTGGGCCGAATTCGATGCGCTGGGTTTGGCCCGTTTCCAGATCGGTCTTGGCCAGGCCGCGGAACAGGAACCAGCCAGGCTCGGGTATCGCGCTGTAGATGTAGCGGTACTTCCGCCCCGCAAACTTCTGGTTGATCATCCCGAATTCGAGGATTTCGTCGCTCAGCCGTTCTTCGCGCGTTTCGCCGGTGACAAGGTTGAAGCACCAGCGGTGAAGCTTGGGGCGGATCAACTGCTGGTCGAGATACGCCATCATCCGCTCTAAACCCTTGGGCGCTTCGGGAAAGGATTTGGGCTGTGGCTCTTCCTCGAAATAGCCATCGAGCACCACTTCGTCGCCATCCTCATAGGCATTGACCCAGTGGAGGACATAGGTTGGCACGGCTTCGAACCAGCGAATGTCTTCGGGCTGGCCGAAGCGCGGGATCAGTGCGAACCGCGTCGCCATGTCGGGGTGGAACTCGACCGCATGGATGTTCCGCGCCAGCAGTTCGGGGTTCCAGAACAGCGGCATATCGTTGAGGATCGACCAGTTGGGCGTGAACGCCATATCGTGCGGCAGCCGCGGGCCGGGCAGCGGGATTGGCACCAGATGCTTGAGCTGGTTGTCGGCCCCGACGACGCCATAGTGCATGTAGGGCGCGTGTTTCGAATAGTTGAAAAACAGCAGTTCGCCGGTCGCTTCATCGACTTTGGGGTGCGCCGAAATGCCATGTTCGGGCACCCAGCTTTCGGTTCCGAGATCGGCCAGCGTGAATGGATCGAGGCGGTAGCCTTCACCGCACTGATAAAAAGTCGATAGCACGTGTCCTGCATGGATCACGACGTCGGTCGACGACGCGTCCTTGAGCGATCCTTGCGCCCCCCAGCCCGGGCGCATCGATTTGTGCGGCGGCTCCATCAGTCCTGCCCAGAGCGAGCGGCCTTCGGAACGTTCCGCCTCGAATCCCTTGGTGCGGACGAAGCGGTTGCAATAGCGTGCCTTGCCATCCTTGAAGCTGATCGAGTGGATCATCCCGTCGCCATCGAAGGGGTGGAACCGCCCGATAGGCTCATGCACCTGGTTCTCGCCCGTGCGAATATAGACGCCCGCAATGTCGGTCGGGATCGTCCCGATGACCTCCATGTCGGTCGCGTCATATTCGTTGAACATCGGCGTCCACGCACCGCCGAGATACGGGTTGTCGGTCGGTTGCAGCGTCGTTTCGATGGTTTCGACAAGCGTGGCAGGCATCGCATATTCCTTAGCTAGCACGCAGCCTAGCGCGCTTGTGTGACGCGTCAAAGTGCGTCATCCTGATTGCGGGTAGAGGAGAACAGCCGATGTTGCGTCAAGGGCTTTGGGGAGCGGCGCTGTGTGTCGCCGGATCGGTATCGGCGCAAACCGCGCAGGGCGATGTTTCGGTCACGATCTACAACAACAATCTGACTTTGGTGCAGGATTTGCGGACGATCACCGTCAGTGCCGGTCGCAGCCGCCAAGAATTTCCCGATGTCTCGGCGCAGATCAGGCCTGAGACGGTGACGCTGGCGGGGCAGGGGATCGGGATCGTCGAACAGAATTTCGATTATGATCTGCTCTCGCCTGACAAGCTGATGGAAAAGGCGGTGGGGCAGATGATCACCATCGTCCGCACCAACCCGGCGACGGGTGCCGAAACCCGCGAACAGGCGCGGGTACTCGCGGCCAATGGCGGGATCGTGCTCCAGATCGGCAACCGGATCGAAGTGCTCCGCGACGATGGCCTGCCGGTGCGCGTGGTGTTCGACAAGGTGCCCGAAAATCTCCGCGCGCGGCCCACGCTATCGGTGACGATCGATGCAGCACAGGGCGGGGCGATCCCCACGCGGCTGTCATACCTCACCCCGGGTCTCGGCTGGACGAGCGACTATGTCGCGCTGTTCGATGAGGCCAAGAACGCGATCGACGTGCAGGGCTGGGTGACGCTCAACAACAACACCGGCACGACCTTCACCAATGCCAACACGCTGCTCGTTGCGGGCAATGTCGGCGGCGGGTTCAGTCGCTTTAACGCACAGTATGATGACGCCGCGATCGAGGAAGCAGGCACCGAAAGCGGGACGCGCGAACGGCTGGGCGATTTCTATCTCTATCCGCTCGCCGAACGCACGACGATTGCCAATGCGCAGCAGAAACAGGTCAGCTTTCTTGACGTGAAGGGGGCCGCCGCGCGCAAGGCGTATGAGTTCGTCAATGGCTGGCTCGGCACCAACGATGTGCCGCGCAGTGCCGCGACCGCGATTAAATTCTCGACCTCAAAGGCTGGTGGCTTGGGCGACCAACTTCCGGCTGGCACCGTCCGCGTCTATATGCGCGATGCGCGCGGCGATCCGCAGTTCATTGGCGAAAACCGCATCGGCCACACGCCGATGGGGTCGTCAATGTCGATCCGCACAGGCGAAGCGTTCGATGTGAAGGTCAAGACACTGGTCGAGGCGCGCACCAAGCTGTCGAACCGGCGCTGGCGGACGGCGATGCGCTACACGATCACCAACGCGCGTCCCGGGGCGGTTGTGGTCGACCTTGCGCAGGATGGGCTGTGGGGCGATGTCCGTGTCGAGGCGCAGAGCATCGTCGGAGAGCGCGTGTCGGCAGATCGCATCGAATGGAAAGTCCCGGTCGCGGCAAATGGTACGACCGAACTGACGGCAGTGTTCGATTCGCGGTATTGAGGGTGGTTCCGCAGTATCCTCCAATTCCCCCCCTCCCCTTGCGGGAGAGGGCAGGGTGGGGGGACAAGCCGCGTCTGCGGCGCATAATACTGACACAGCGTGGTTTGATCGGGCT
>JANPIQ010000319.1:0-2399 GCA_031425075.1 Sphingomonadales bacterium | reverse complement strand
TAAAGGGCCAGCCCGACCGATCGATGCGCGGCGTCGATCCTTGCCAGATGACGGCGAGCACCGCGAACGCAATCAGCCCCAAAGAAACGACGAGCATCAGATAGCCGTTATTGGTTGCAGCCCGCACTTCACGGCTGGCGTTGAGTGCCGTCGAATTTGGCGAATCAGACATAAAACCCTCCCATAACAATGATATTGTATTTATATCATCTGAGGACGCAGCACAAGATAACCGGCAAAGATTGTCGCGACAAAATTGAGCGATATCAGCCAAGTTTCGTTTCGGGTAGACAACGTTCTGCATTGCCGTAGCCTGTCTCCAACGGGCGCAATGGCAATAGATCGCACAAGTAATTCTTCTGGCTATTGTGCCGGGAGCGACCTCTGCAGATTCGGAGAAAAGTCGTGATACACGTGACACTTGACATCGCAGGAATGTATTTCGATCACACAGTAGCAATACATGAAAATTCCACCGTCAAAAACTTAATGGACAAAGTTAAACAAGAAACTTCAAATTCGCCACGAGGGGCGAGATTTGATTACCTACCTGAACCCCTCGGAAAGAACAATCAGGTCAACAGTATCACAGTTGAACATCGAAATGGTTCGGCTGAGTCGCGTCAAACGAGGCATAAAAGCGAACAAAAACGTTTCTACAGTGACGGAATTTATTCTTTCGCCGATGACATGGTGGTCATAAATGGCAAGGTTCTTTCAGTCGATCCGAATAAATCATCTGTCAGTGCGTGGCAATATTATGTTTATGACAAACATGGCAACGAGCAGGCGCGCAATAATAAAGATGGTCGTAGCGGGATAGCTCGTAAAATTGTTGCATTTGATGCCTCTCCAACTGAAGGTGGCTATGAACTAAAAGAGGGTTCCTGCGTCGTTTGGCGTTTGGTGACTATTTTTGTTCGTCCATCGCATAGCGCACTTAGTGAAACGTTTGGTCCGAAGCTGACCTGCACTGCTGAATAAAACTTCCGGGCGGACGGCAAGGGCATGCCATCCGCCCGTACTTTCTGTCCTCGCCGAGTTACATTTGGAAAACGATTGTGCATCTTGGCTCAATGAAAGACCAACGTTACGCCGCTCGTTGCATAACACTGCCAAAGTTAGATCCTTTGGTGCCAATGTAGTGTGCAGCCATAGTGTTGTGAGAAGAGTATCGATGGCCGAAATCGAGACCGATTATCTTGTCGTAGGCGCAGGCGCGGTTGGTCTGGCTTTTGCCGACACGCTGATCGCCGAAAGCGACGCGCATGTCACGATCGTCGATCGGCACGGCAAGCCCGGCGGGCACTGGAACGATGCCTATTCTTTCGTCAATCTGCACCAGCCCTCGGCGTTTTACGGCGTCAATTCACTCCCGCTGGGCAGCGGGCGCAAGGATGCGATCGGGGTCAATGCCGGGCTGTACGAGCTCGCGTCGGGGCCCGAGGTCAGTGGCTATTTCGACACCGTGATGCGCCAGCAGCTGCTGCCATCGGGGCGCGTGCGTTACTTCCCGATGTCGGAGACTCGCGACGGGCAAATCGTCTCGCTGCTGTCGGGTGCACAGACACCCGTCACGGCCAAAAAGACGGTCGACGCGACGTATTACGGGACAACCGTACCCTCGACGCACAAGCCCAAGTTCGAGGTGTGCGAAGGCGTTCGTCTCGTCACACCCAATGCGCTGCCGAATCTGTGGAAGTCCGGTCAGCCGCGCCCCGACCGCTTCGTGATCCTGGGCGCGGGCAAGACGGCGATGGACGTTGGCGTCTGGCTGCTGGCGTCGGGCGCAGATCCTGAGTCGATCACCTGGGTCGTCCCGCGCGATTCGTGGCTGCTCGACCGGGCGCGGATCCAGCCGGGCATCGAGTTCTTCGACGCGACCTTGGGCGCGCAGGCGGCACAGCTCGAGGCGTTCGCAACCGCAACGAGCGTCGACGACCTGTTCGACAAACTCGAGGCGATCGGACTGATGGTCCGCATCGACCCGGCAGTGAAGCCCCAAATGATGCACTACGCCACCATCTCGCGCGGCGAGATTGCCGAGCTGCAGCGCATCTCCGATGTCATCCGCCGCGGCCACGTCCGTTCGGTCGAGCCCGATGGCCTGCTGTTCGATTCAGGTCGCGTCGCCATCGCGACATCGGCGCATGCGCTCTTCATCGATTGCACCGCGTCGGCGGTCGAGAAACGGCCAGCGGTACCGATCTTTCAGGGCGACCGCATCGTCCCGCAGATGGTGCGCGCGCCGCAGCCTGCCTTCAGCGCAGCACTCGTCGCCTTCGTCGAGGCACATTATGCCGATGACGCGGCAAAGAACGCCCTGTGCGCGCCCGTCCCACTGCCCGACGGCGTCGACCATTTTCCCGCGACCAATATCGTCAACATGATGAACCAGT
>JANPIQ010000318.1:0-1659 GCA_031425075.1 Sphingomonadales bacterium | reverse complement strand
TAAAAGGGCTGGCGCCGCGCACCCCGGAATAATTTAGGGACTGTCCCTAAATTATTGGTCGGCGAGCGCCGCGAGCGACCGCTCGAGCAGCCAATCGGCATCGGCTCCGGCAAAGCTGTGCGACGCGCTGTGCAGCTGCGCCATCGCGACATGCGGATGCGGGACCCAATGGGCCGCAAAGGCCTGCGCCGTGCGGTCGCCGGTGGCCAGCAGCAGCGTCACCGGCTGACGCACTGCGCCAATGGCAGCGACGACACGTGCACCCAGCGAATCCGGGGTCGGCGGCGGGGTTCGGCGCACCATTTGCGCCACGCCGCGCGCCAGCTTGCCCAGATTGATCTCGCCGCGCAGCAACCGGCCCAGCGTCGCCGGATCGCGCAGCCGCGCCAGATAGCGCGCCTTGATCGCCCCCGGTGGCGGAAGGGCAGGGGCATCATCGTCAGCGCCGTCATCCTGCTCGATGGTCCATGGATTGGCGAGCACCAGGGCATCGACGTCAAGCGGCTGGTGCAGCGCCAGCGCACTCGCTGCATCGCAATTGCCAAAGGCGACGACGCGCGTCAGCGCGGGGCAGGCAGCGCGGAACGCGGCAATCGCGGCGGCGATATCATCGCGGCTGGATAGGTAGCCGCCGTTCATGCCTTCGCTGTCGCCGATCCCGCGCCGGTCGAAACGCAGCACGGGATGGCCCGCCGCCGCGATTCTGCCCGCCAGCATCGCCATGCCGCGATGCGCGCCGCTGCGCACCTCGTTGCCGCCCGACACGATCAACAGCCCGCAGGCGCCGGGTGCGGCGTCGAGCGTCGCAGCCAGCTGCGCGCCATGACAAGTAATGCTCAATGCAGTCCGCATGACTGCATCCATTGCATGATGTCGCGCGCCACTGCCTGCGCCATTGCGGGGTCTTCGCCGGGCTCGGCACGCAGCCACAGTGGCGCACCCGCAATCGCGTCGGCCCCATCGCCGAGCACCACCGTGCGCAGCCGGGAAAGCGCAGCCGGTTCGGCGGCCTGTAACTGCGCCACCATCGCCGGCGACAGCGCATTGCCCGCGAGCAGCAGCGGCGCATGCGCCGCATCGGCGAGCAGGCCGTCGCTGCTGCTGGAAAGGCCAAGTTCGCGGTCGCCTGCCACGCGCGTGCGCAGCATCGCGCGCAGCAGGCTGGCCCCGGCAACCGGCGCGAGCCGCCACCATGCCGCCGCGGCCGCGGCACCGTCATCAATCAAGCTGCCGCCGCGGATGCTGGCGATCATCACCGGCCCCGGCTCGGCCCCGACGGCCTGTGCCAGTGCCGCACGCCACTGCAACAGATCGGCATGGACCGTTGCAATCTGGCTCTCATTCTGGCCGGGCAGGTCGGGCAGCAGCGCCGCAATGCCCGCATCGGCCAGCGCGCGCATCGCCAGCACGATGGTGCGGCGCATCCGGTTGCTCTCCTCGAACAGCGGCGGGACAAACAGCACGCGGGTGCCACTGCCCTCGGGCCCCGTGCGCAGGCAAAGTTCAGCGGCGGTCATCGGCTGTGGTCAACTGCCCAACTTGGCGCGACAGAATGCGAGCAGGCTGCCAAAGGTGGCGAACAACTCGCCGTCGACATCATCATCGTCGATGATGATCCCCAGCCGGTCTTCGATCTCGGTCAGCACAATGCCCACCGCC
>JANPIQ010000317.1:0-7592 GCA_031425075.1 Sphingomonadales bacterium | reverse complement strand
CGTAACGTGCGACGACGGGGCGGCCAGCGGCGGGATGAGTGATTATTCAGGTGTTCCGGCACGAAGCGGCGAAAGCCATCGACTGCCTCGGGAGGTGGGTCGTAAGACACACCGTTTGGACCGCACCACAGATCGCCCACCCTGACGTCACAGAAATCGTCGTACGGCGTCATGTCCTTTCCTGAATGGGCCTGTCCGATATCTTGGCACCGGGGCCAGTCCACCCGGCGAGATATGTTTCCCCAAGCGGCGCACATCGTGCGGACCGCGGTTTTGTCGTGGTTCCTTCGGTAGCAGTTGAGCGTGGCCAGCACGATTGGTTCACGCAAAGCCGCCAAGCCGCGAAGGGAGAATGGCACAAACGCCTCTTCGTCTGCGGCCTTTGCGGCCTCTGTGTGAACCGACACTATTTCACGCAGAGGCCGCAGAGGAGGATGGTGTGGGGCGCCGAATTGTCTCGTCGGTCCGAAGCGCGCTGCACCCACATATTGCCTCGAAGCCTGCGGCGCTCGCCTTTGCGCCTTCGCGCGAACCTGATGTCGGGTCTGGCCATTTCGTGTAACGCGTTCGCGCGAAGCCTGCACTGTAGCCGCCAGGGAAAACTGTATCTCAAAAGACTCACATCGCGCGACTCGCGCAGTTCTGCGGGTTTACGCGAAATTAACCTTTTCCCTTCAGAGGATATTTGGTTAATGCATCAGGTGCCGGCGGGGCTGCGAAAGCGCCACGCCTGCATCGCCGAGGGATCACAGGGGGGTTGCCCAATGCGCGTATTGCTGATCGAAGACGAGCCGAGCACGGCCAAAGCCATCGACCTGATGCTGAGCAACGAAGGCTTTAATGTTTATGCGACTGACCTCGGCGAAGAGGGGTTGGACCTTGGAAAGCTTTATGATTACGACATCATTCTGCTCGATCTCAACCTGCCTGACATGCACGGCTATGACGTGCTCAAAAAACTGCGCGTCGCCAAGGTGCAGACGCCGGTTCTGATCTTGTCGGGCATTGGCGAGATGGATTCGAAAATCCGCAGCTTCGGTTTCGGCGCGGACGATTATGTAACCAAGCCTTTCCACCGCGAAGAACTCGTTGCCCGCATACACGCTGTCGTGCGCCGGTCGAAAGGCCATTCGCAAAGTGTGATCCGCACCGGCAAGCTTGCGGTCAACCTCGATGCCAAAACGGTCGAAGTCGATGGCAGCCGCGTCCATCTGACGGGCAAGGAATATGCGATGCTCGAACTGCTGAGCCTTCGCAAAGGCACCACGCTTACCAAGGAAATGTTCCTCAACCATCTTTATGGCGGGATGGACGAACCCGAACTCAAGATCATCGACGTCTTCATCTGCAAGCTGCGCAAGAAACTGTCGCTGGCGTGCGGCGGGGATAATTACATCGAAACCGTCTGGGGCCGCGGCTATGTGCTGCGCGAAGCCGAAGACGCCGAACTGGCAGATGTTGCCTGAAGTTTACCGGTCACTACCCGAGAGCAAAGAGGCCGGGAGCGCGCAAGCGTTTCCGGCCTCACCCGTTAGCGCGGGTTAAGTTTTCAGGAACGCGACCATTGCGGCGCCGAAATCGGGCTTGGTCACGGCACTCATATGATTGCCCGGGATGGGCAGATGCGTAGCGTTCGGTAGCGCCGCTGCGAGATCGGCAGCACTGCCATTATCATCGTCCTCGGTCCCGCAGATCACGCCAACCGGCAGGTCGATCGCGGCCAGATCGGCCGTGCTCGTATCTACGAAGCTCCCCAGGATCGCTTTCAGCGCCACCGGATCGCCACCTGTCGTTTTCAGAAACGCTTCGGCGTACCAGGCGGGCGACCCCTTGGGATGTTGCCCCAGATTGTCAAAGATATGTGCAAAATGCGCGGCGCGCCCGCCTGTTTGCGTGATACCCGAAAGCCCCATTCCCGCAACGATGGCGCGTCGCGGTCGGCACCCGCGCGCCAGCATCCGCATCGTGGTGCGCGCGCCCAGCGAATATCCGCCCAGATCGAATTCGGTAAGGCCAAGATGTTCGATCAGAGCAAACTGATCGTCGGCCAATATGTCGGGCGGATAAGCCGCCGGATCGTGCGGCTTGTCGCTGTGCCCATGGCCGCGAAGATCGGGCATGATCACGCGAAACCCCGCCGCAGCGACCGGCGCCGCCGTGCCATATCGCACCCAGTTGGTTTCAGCATCCGAGATATAGCCATGGATGATGATCAGCGGACGGCCGTCTCCCACCTCGTGCCAGGCCAGACGCGTGCCATCGCGCGCCATGAAGTGTTCGGTCGTCACGCCGCAATTTCCCGATTGCCCAGTGCCAGCCGCCAGCGGACCATATCGATCCGGTCCTGCCCGAAAAACGGTTCGCCATCGAGCACCAGCGTGGGCACGCCCCAATGGCCGGCCGCTTCGAGCGCCTGTTGATTGGACGTAACTTCAGCATCGAGCGCGTCGGCCTCGGCAAAAACTTCGGCGTCGAGTTCGGCAAGAGCGAGCCCCGCGCGCGCCGCTGCCCCTGCCAGATGATCGCCTTCATGCCAGCCGTCGGCTCCGCCCCAGATCAGCATTCCGGCTTCATGCGCAAACGCCAGTCCGCTGCCCCGCCGCGCCGCTGCCTGGCCCAGCCGCGTGATCCGGCGGATAAATGGCTGATCGTCGGCAATCTTGCGCGTCACTTTATCCTGCACGATCGGATCCGGGCGCGGCGGCCCGAACGGAATGCCGTGAAACTGCGCCACGCGAAACATGTCGCGAAACGTGTAGCCCAGCCAGTTGGGATGATTGCGCTCGAAGAAATCGGGCTGCCGGATCGCGAGCGGATAGACAGGGCGGAGGGTGATATCGACCAGCCCCTCCTGGTGCATCGTCCGATACCGCCCGCTAGCGAGGTAGCTGTAGGGGGAACGGAAGCTGAAATAGAGTTCGGCGGTCGGGGTCATGTCAATCGGACGACCATGTGTTCAAGCCCGGCTGCCCCTGCGACGGCAGCAAATTTGTCATCCGCTGTGACCAGCCTGCAACCTTCGCGCTGCGCGAGCGCCAGATAGATGCAATCATAGACCGAATGCTTCAGCCGGAACGACAATCGCAAGGCTTCACCAGCCAGTTCGCCCGCCGAATAGAAGCGCGCAAAGAATAACGGCATATCCTCAAGATGCCTTTCGGCATGGACCTCCAGCAGTTCGGACCGCTTCACCTTTTTGTAAAACGTGCTTGCAGCCTCCACCATGAGCCAGTCAGGCGCAATGAGCGGATCGGGCACTTCGAGCAGTTTGCGTGCTAAATTGGTGTCATGTTCTCGAACAACGAACTTAACCGCAACGCTGGCATCAATGACCAGCGGCATCGACATCCCAGCCGTCATCGATCCACTTGCCGTGATTGGTGTCGCGATCCCGGCGAATGAGGAGCGTGCTATCGCTATTTGGCCCGGGTCCGTCTGGCAGAGTCAATGCAAGCGCGTCATCGGATAGCCGCAACAGCGCGGCGCTGTCTTTCCTGGGCAATGGCGCATGACGTTCGATCAGCGCACGGAGTTCAGCCTCGACCGAGCTTCCCTTCTCGCTCGCTGCCGCACGATAGGCACTCAGCGTTCCAGGTTTCAATTTTCGGATCAGCGCTTGTTCCATCACAAAATGATAACATTGTGATAGCAATCTGACAAGTATCAGCGCTGATCACCAATATTCCGCCATGATTTCGCGTGCCAAATCGGGTTCGTGAAAATCGCCGCGCGGCTGGAACCCGGACATGACAGGCTTTATGTCGATCACCGGCGTGCCATCGATCGCATCGAGCCCGCGCACCGTCAGCGTCGTGCCTTCGACCGCAACGATGTCGCACATCGTCACGCCCAGTCGGTTGGGCCGGTTCTTCCCGCGCTGCGCAAAAATCCCGATCCGCGGCCAATCGGCCCGCCCGCGCGGATGCCGCGCGCCGGTTTCGATCTTGTGATCCGGCACCTTGTCGAAACAATAGACGATCTCGGCATGGCTGAACGCGTCGAGCCCCATCAGCGCCTCGTCGGTAAACTGCGCAGGGTCGAGTTCGATGGTGGCGAGGCTATCGCCCCAATCATCATCAACCGGGTCGATGCGCCCGCCGCGCACATGACCGATGGGGGCGATGGTGAATGTCATGGCCTACCCCTTCTTCAAATGCCGCCTTCCCAGCAACTCGGCAATCTGCACCGCATTGAGCGCAGCGCCCTTCCTCAGATTGTCCGACACGCACCACAGGCTCAGCCCGCTATCGACGGTAGGGTCTTCGCGGACGCGGCTGACAAAGGTCGCGTAATCGCCGACGCATTCGACAGGGGTCACGTATCCACCGTTTTCGCGCTTGTCGACGAGCATGATGCCGGGGGCTTCGCGGAGCAATGACATCGCCTTTTTCGCGCTGATCTCTTCCTCGAACTCGATGTTGATCGCTTCGCTATGCCCCACGAACACCGGCACGCGGACGCAAGTGGCGATCACCTTGATCTTGGGATCGAGTATTTTCTTGGTTTCGACGACCATCTTCCACTCTTCGCTTGTCGATCCATCGTCGTTGAAATCGCCGATGTGCGGGATCACGTTGAACGCGATCTGCTTGGTGAATTTCTTGGCCTCGGCCGAATCGCCGACAAAGATGTTGCGAGACTGTTCGAACAGCTCGTCCATCCCTTCCTTGCCTGCGCCCGATACCGATTGGTAGGTATCGACCACGACGCGCTTGATCCGCGCAAAATCATGAAGCGGCTTCAATGCCACGACCATCTGTGCGGTCGAACAGTTGGGATTGGCGATGATGTTGCGCTTGGCATAGCCTGCGATGGCATCGGGGTTCACTTCGGGCACGACCAGCGGCACATCGGGGTCCATCCGGTAAAGCGATGAATTATCGATCACGACGCAGCCCGCTGCGGCAAAGCGCGGCGCGTGGAGCTTGGTCGCCGTCGATCCGATCGCGAACAGTGCAATGTCCCAGCCAGCCGGATCGAAATGCTCGATGTTCGTCACCTTGAGCATTTTACCGGTTTCGCCGAACTCGATCTCATCCCCCTGCGATCGCGACGAGGCGACGGCGGCGATCTCGTCGATTGGAAATTCGCGCTCAGCAAGGATGTTGAGCATTTCGCGACCCACATTGCCCGTGGCGCCTGCAACGACGATGCGGTAACCCATAATCTGGCTCCAATTCTCTAGTCAAAGTGCCAAACCCGCTCATGCCGAGCGCTTCGACTGCCAACAGGACGCGCGCGAAGGGCTCGTGCGCGGGACTATGGCGTGCGCCGCTCTAACCGCTCATCCTGCTTTGTCTAGCAATCAGACAGGCACCGCGTCGAATGCCACCGTCAGTCGCGGCGTTTCGCTGACGAAAGGGATCGTGCCGTGCCAGAAATATGAGGGGAACAGCACAAGCATCCCCTCCTCCGGGGTCACGATCCGGCGCGGGGCCATTTCGACGCCCAGGCTTTGGTCAGGCACGCCGAATTGCAGGCATCCTGCATTGTCTTTGCCCCCCACCGCAGGCAGCCCGAGGTAGCAGGCCGATGATAGCCAGCCATTCTGGTGGATATGCGCGATGTGGAACCCTTCGCTTTTCAACCGGACCGACCATGATCCGGCAAACGCGAAATCGCCCGTCTTGCGGCTGAGAAACGGGTGGGCATCATCATCGTGCAGCGTGGCGATGGCCGCATCAACCGCTGCACGGATGGTCATGGCCAGCGCGGCAATTTCGGGCGTGCGCTTGTCGAACAGATTCCCGCGCGTCTGCGTGCCACCGCGCAGCGATTGTTCGGCAGGGGGAAAACCGGTCGCGTGGAGCACGGTCAACGCCTTGACAAGACCATCGGGGGCAAGACCATCGGGCATCGCGAGCCGCATCGGCATCACCAGCCGGTCAGTGTCGGCCAGCCAGCCCTCGCGCACATCGCCGCGCAACCGCCAGATGATGCTCAGCCAGGCCCAGCCCGACTGATCAAACGGCGCGCGCTGCGTGCCTGCCAGCGCATGGGTTTCGGCAGCGGCAAGATCGCCCTCGGCCAACAGCAACGGTGCCAGATGATTATGCGCACCCGCCAGATCGGGCGCGTCGGCAATCACCTCCCGCAGCATGTCGATCGCGGCAATGCGGTGCCCTGCCATCTCATGCGCCAGTGCATTGCCGATCCGCAGCAAAGGATCATTGCCGAACCGGGCGATCGCCGCCGCTGACCAGCGCAGCATCCGCTCGGCATCCTTGACGTCGCGCGCCGCCATGATCGCCGAGTCATGCAAGGTACGAGATTGCGGAAACCGCGCCATCGCCGCATCGTAGCTGGCAAGCGCTGCTTCGCTCTCACCCAGTTGCGGCAGCAGTCGCGCGAGCGCCTCGTGCGGTTCGAGGAATGCGGGATTATCGGCAATCGCTGCCCGGTACGCCGCAACGGCCGCTATGGGTTGGCCGATATCGGCAAGCGCATGGCCCTTGAGCGTTTGCGGCAACGCGCCATCGCCTGCAGCCTCTATCAGGTCGAGAGCGGCCTGCGCGCGATCGGTGCGCCGGAGCAGATTGGCAAGGTTGAGCATCGCCGCACGGTCTTGCCCGTCAAGCGCGAGGATCGCACGATAGCCGCGCTCGGCAGCAACGCGATCGCCGCGTGCTTCGGCAATGGCAGCGCCGATATGCAGCGCCGCAAGCGATCTGGGCTCGAGCGCGATGGCAGCATCGAGACTGGCCTGCGCACTGTCGAGCGCGCCTGTTTCATAATAAGTCAGCGCCATATTGCGCAGCAGTTCGGGATTGCGCGGGCTGCGCGCAAGACCTTGGGCGTACGCCGTGATGGCAGCGGACGGTTCACCCAGCCGGCCCAGCAGCGCTGCATAGCCGTTCCACAGCTGCCAGTTTCCCGGCGCCTGTTGCAACGCGCCCTCGATCGCCCGGCGCGCCTCCAAAGGCCGCCCCTGCGCTTCGAGCACCGTCGCTGCGACGAACAAAATGTCAGGATGGCTGGCAGCGACAGGGCTCACCTGCATCAGCAGGCGTTGCGCCGTGGCCGCATCGCCCTGCTCCGCACACACCAACGCCCGCTGCGCCAGATCGGCGTCTGCGGGGGCCAGCGGCTGCAAGAGGGGAACGTCCGGCACAAGTCAGCCTTGCGCCGAACCGTTCGGCTTAGCCCTTGCCCTGCTCGCGATTGTCGCGACGTTCGGCAATCCGTGCCGATTTGCCGCGGCGGCCGCGCAGATAATAGAGCTTGGCACGACGCACAGCGCCCTTGCGGACGACTTCGATGCTGTCAATGTTGGGCGAATAGAGCGGGAAGACGCGCTCGACGCCTTCACCGAACGAAATCTTGCGCACGGTGAAGTTCGATCCCATGCCCTTGTTCGACCGCGCGATGCACACACCTTCGTAATTCTGGACGCGGGTGCGTTCGCCTTCGACAACGCGAACGCCAACCTTGAGCGTATCGCCCGGGCGGAATGTCGGGATCGCCTTGTCAGCAGTCAGCTTGGCGATATTTTCGGCTTCAATCGTCTGGATGAGGTTCATGCCCCATGTGATCCTTATTCTTCTGCCGCGCGTCAGAGGCAGGCTGGGCCCGAGCGACAACATGACGCTCCC
>JANPIQ010000316.1:0-1836 GCA_031425075.1 Sphingomonadales bacterium | reverse complement strand
CGAAGGCCGAAGCTCCTTTCGGATGCTCCGGCCTTCTCCCTCGATACGCGACCCGAGGGGAAATCATTCTCGTTCTGCGAAGAAATTCCTAGCAGCGACGTCCGCTCGAGCGGTCGATTGCCCGGCCGGCCAACGCACCTGCACCCGCGCCGACAATCACGCCTGCCGTCTTATCGCCGCGCCGTCCGACAACTTCGTTGCCAAGCAGGCCGCCGACGATTGCGCCGATAATCGTGCCGCCAGTTCCACGATCACAACGCTGGCCGCGATAATAGTTCCGGTCGCGACGATAATCGCGATAATTACGATCGCGGCGATAATCGCGGCGGTCCTCGTAATAATCGCCATAACGCGAGTCATAGTAACCATCGCGCTGTTCGTAACGCGCCGAAGCCGGAACGGTCATCGCGGTTGCGCTGGTTGCAAGGATGGCACCGGCGATGATTTTTGAAACTATGGTACGCATGATACGAATTCCTTTGCCTGCTAGGCCAACATCCCTGCTGACAACTGCGGATCTAGTCTGAGCCAGTTGAGTCGATGCTGAACGGAGTCGTTATCGGCGGTTCAGCTTGCTTTATCGGGCGTTCATATTGGCGATGGCGCTGCTGCTGCAAACGGGGCAATGGCGTGCCGATGCGTCGGCTGATCGGATGGGTGTTGACAGGGGGAGCCGTCGTATTGCTCGGCAGCTCATCGCCTGTCCGCGATAATCCCGATTTATCCACACGGCCGATCGCGTTGCGGTTCACTCCGATCGCGCTCGATGGGTTGCAGGTCACGTCGCGGTTGCGCGCAATCGGCGCATGGCATGTCACGAGCAGCAGAACCGGCTTTGGTGGGATTTCGGCGATGGCGATCCAGAACCGCCATATGATTCTGGTTTCAGATACGGGTGTGATCATCGATGTCGTGCCCGATTTTGCGAACCGGCGCGCGGTGGGCTCGATGTCGGGCGTCGCCACCGATTGCGGGTATGACGGGCAGAAGGCGAGCCGGGATTCCGAATCGCTTGCGATCGATCCTGCAACAGGTGTGCGCTGGATTGGGTTCGAAAGTCGCAACGTGATCTGCCGGATCGCGCCGCAACAGTCGGGGTCTGCCCGCTATGTCGCTCCTGTTGCACTGCGCCGATGGCCGAAGACCGGCGGGCCCGAGGCGATGACACGATTGCGCGATGGCCGCTTTGTCGCGATCGCCGAACGGCCCCGCGGCGGCGGTCGCGACAGCCCGGTTGCGGTGTTCGATCGCGATC
This sequence comes from Sphingomonadales bacterium, assembly GCA_031425075.1. Classification (GTDB taxonomy): domain Bacteria; phylum Pseudomonadota; class Alphaproteobacteria; order Sphingomonadales; family Sphingomonadaceae; genus Aquisediminimonas. Next base: position 581 of record JANPIQ010000316.1, on the reverse strand, counting down.
CGCTCGATCCCGGGGCATCGGCCAAAGCCAGGCTGTTCCAACCGCCCAGGCGCCACCGCCCCACCGATCTGGTTGAACTGCCCGATGGCGGATGGCTTGCGCTCACGCGATCGTACCGGCCCCCGTTCGCATTCGACGGCCGATTGATCCTCATCGATCGCAACTCGCAAGACGCATTCCGGATGTCGGGCAAAACGATTGGCTGGTTTGCAGCGCCGCTCGATGAGAATTTTGAAGCGCTAGCCGTAACGCAAAGTCAGGGCAGGACTTACGTCTGGGCGATGACCGACGATAATTTCATGCCGTTCCAGAGGACGATCCTCGTCCTGATGGAGCTTGGGAGCTAACAAGAACCAACTCGGATCGCTCCGCCATCGCAAGGAGCGCAGCGATGCGGCACTTCATGCTGTGTGCATGTGATTCTGGATTGCCACGCTTCGCTCGCGACGACGTGCGTTATGCGGCGGAGGCGAGCTTTGCCTTCTTGGCGATTTCGCGCTTCAGGCGGCGCGCCTGCAGGCTCAAACTGTCTTCAGACGTTTTGATCAGCCAATTGTCGAGACCGCCGACATGTTCGACCG
>JANPIQ010000315.1:0-10512 GCA_031425075.1 Sphingomonadales bacterium | reverse complement strand
CCGCAAGCGTGCTTGCGCAATTTGCTCCGCGTAACCAGAAAATTCCTGATCAAGCGTGAGCGGTGTCGCATCCTGCAAATGCGTTCGACCGATCTTCACGATTCCGTTGAAGTCGTCGCATTTCTCGAAGAAAGTTTGCAGGAGATCATCGATCGCGGGATAGAAGCGATCGTATAATGCCAACGTCACTGCAACGTGCATCGCCGTAGGGAAGCTGTCGTTCGACGACTGGCTCATATTGACATGATCGTTGGGGTGCACCGGCGTCTTGCCGCCGCGCTGACCTGTCAGCATTTCGTTGGCGCGGCCTGCGATGACTTCGTTGACGTTCATGTTGGTCTGGGTGCCGCTGCCCGTCTGCCAGATCACGAGCGGGAACTGATCGTCGAGCTTTCCGTCTATCACCTCCTGCGCCGCCGCCTCGATTACATCGGCGATCTCGGCATCGAGCCCATGCCGCCGGTTGACCCGCGACGCCGCCAGTTTAACCATCGCGAGCGCATGGATGATCGCAATCGGCATCGCCTCGCGCTCACCGAACGGGAAATTGGCAATGCTCCGCTGCGTCTGCGCCCCCCAATAGGCGTCTGCAGGAACTTCAATTGGACCGAAGCTGTCGGTTTCTGTGCGGGTGGTCATGTCATGACATTGGGCGAGGCCGTCGCGCGAGTATATCCCGCGTCGTCAGGCGGCAGCTTCGCGCCGCTGGCCGGCCGTTCGCGTTCGCTTTGCAGACTGCTGCGCTGCACGGCTTGCTCCCGCTATTTCCGCTTCCCGAAATCCACCGCGACAACATTCGATCCGTCGGTGACGGGTGCGGGCAGATCATTTTCGGCCGGTTCGTGTTCGGCGGCGCCCTGATCTTCGGCCATTGCCTGGAAATGCAGCGCGAAATTGACCGCAGGATCGACAAATGCCGTCACCGCATCGAACGGGATGCGCAGATGCGCCGGAACCTGGCTGAACGTCAGTCCGATTTCGAACCCGCTATCATCGACCTTCAGATCCCAGAATTTGTTCTGGATTACGATGGTCATTTCATCGGGAAACCGCGCGATCAGCCGCTGTGGGATCGATACTCCCGGCGCTTGCGTACGGAACGTGATGTAAAAATGATGGACCCCGGGGAGGCCCTGTTTGGCGACATCGCCAAGCACGCTCCCCACGACCGCGCGCAATGCATTCTGCACGATCTCGTCGTAAGGAATCAGGCTGTCGGGCGGGGCGTCGCTCATCCCCGATGTGGTGAACGTTCGGGCATTCGCGGTCAACCCGTTGCGCGCAAGCGCAGACTGGCCGTTGCGCGCAAGCGCGGACTGGCCGTTGCGCATCCCGGGCCGCGCGGCTATCGGCGCGGCCATGCGCACAGGCACGATCAACCGGAAAACCCATGAGACGAGCATCGATGTTCGCGTCGATCTCGATGGCGCCGGGCTCTATCGCGTCTCGACCGGGATCGGGTTTCTTGATCACATGCTCGAACAATTGTCGCGCCATTCGCTGATCGATCTTGAGGTGAAAACGGTTGGCGATCTGCATGTCGATCAGCACCACACGACCGAAGATACCGCGATCGCAATCGGCGAAGCGGTGCGGCAGGCGTTGGGCGAAAAGCGCGGGATCGTTCGCTACGGCACTGCCTACGCCCCTATGGATGAAACGCTGACACGCTGTGCTCTCGATATTTCGGGGCGGCCATGGACGGTGTTCAATGCCCGCTTCACCAGCCCGAGGCTCGGCGAATGGGATACCGAGCTGATCGAACACTGGTTCCAGAGCTTTGCGCAGTCGGCGGGCATCACGCTCCACGTCGAATGCCTTTATGGCAGCAACAATCACCACATCGTCGAAAGCTGCTTCAAGGCGCTGGCGCGTGCATTGCGGCAGGCGGTCGAGATCGACCCGCGCAAGGCCGATAGCGTGCCATCGACCAAAGGTGTTCTCTGATGCCCGATATAAGGGACGGTCCCCTAATCCGCATCCGCCGGTCATGACGGCTGCCGCTGGCGATCGCAACAGGGGACTGTCGCCTTTATCATCGAAGGTGGCGCTGATCGATTATGGCGCGGGCAACCTCCAGTCGGTCAGGAACGCGCTGAAGGCGGCAGGCGCCGAAGACATTCTTGTCACTTCCGATCCTGCGCAGATCCTGGCGGCAGACCGCATCGTGCTTCCAGGGGTCGGTGCGTTCGCGCATTGCATGAACGGCTTGTCGGCGATCCCGGGGATGATCGAGGCGCTTAACGAAGCCGTGCTCGGCAATGCACGTCCATTTCTGGGCATCTGCGTAGGGATGCAGTTGATGGCCGACGCGGGCGAAGAGCATGGCGTAACGCAGGGACTGGGCTGGATCGAAGGGCGTATCGCCCGGCTAAAGCCAGACACCGGCCCAGACACCGGCGCAGACACCGGCCCAGTTTCTGGCAGCCCCAAAATCCCGCACATGGGATGGAACGACGTGGTGCCGACTGTCGCACACCCGCTGATCGAGGCGGGCGAAGCCTATTTCCTCCACGGCTTTGGCTTCGAAGGCGCAGACCGTCTCGCATCGACCGATCATGGCGGGCCGGTGACGGCAGCCATCGGTCGCGACAATCTGATCGGGGTGCAGTTCCATCCCGAAAAGAGCCAGCGTTATGGTATCGCGCTGCTTGAGAGGTTTTTGGCATGGCGTCCGTAGATATCCTCCCCGCAGGCGGGGAGGTGGCAGCCTGCAAGGCTTACGTAGGGAGGCATCCGAATGCACCTCTGTCGGACACCCCCCTCCAACACTTTGTGATTCGCCTCGCAACACGTGGGGAGGAATTCGAATGACGCTGATCATATTCCCGGCGATCGACTTGAAAGGCGGCGAAGTGGTGCGGCTGGCCGAAGGCGATATGGCGCGCGCGACGGTGTATGGCGACGATCCCGTGGCGCAGGCAGTGCTGTTTGCGCAGGCCGGTGCGCAGCATCTCCACATGGTCGATCTCGACGGCGCGTTTGCCGGTGAAAGCCGTAATGGCGATGCCGTGGCGTCGGTCGTTGCGGCCTTCCCGGGGCATATCCAGCTCGGCGGCGGAATCCGGACGATGGCAGCGGTCGAACGCTGGTTTGCAACCGGCGTCGCGCGGATCGTGATCGGTACCGCCGCGCTCACCGATCCGCAACTGGTGCGCGATGCCGCCGCCGCATTCCCGGGCGGCGTGGTCGTCGGCGTCGATGCTCGCGACGGGATGGTGGCAACTTCTGGCTGGGCCGACGTATCCGATGTCAGCGTGATCGACATGGGCCGCAGGTTCGAAGATGCCGGCGTTGCCGCATTGCTGTTCACCGATATCGGGCGCGACGGGATGCTCAAGGGTTGCAACGTCGATGCAACGGTCGATCTGGCGCGCGCCGTCGATCTGCCAGTGATCGCCAGCGGCGGGGTTGCAGGGATTGCCGATATCCGGATGCTCGCCATCCATGCCAATTCGGGGATCGAGGGCGTGATCACCGGCCGTGCGCTTTATGACGGGCGGCTCGATCTGGCGACAGCACTTACTGTTGCAGCAGCAGAATGACCAAAAGCAGAGCTTCGACAGGCTCATCCGAACGGAGAGAGAGGCTGTTATTTTTCCGCTGTCTCGATCTTGTCGAAGGATTGTCCTTCTTTGGCACTGCAGCATGACGGTCCGCACCCGCGTGATCCCGTGTCTCGATGTCGCCAATGGCCGCGTCGTCAAGGGCGTGAATTTCGTCGATCTGCGTGATGCAGGCGATCCGGTCGAGGCGGCGCGCGCCTATGATGCGGCGGGCGCAGACGAATTGTGTTTCCTCGACATTGGCGCAAGCCACGAAGGCCGCAAGACGATCCTCGATGTCGTCGCGCGGACCGCCGAGGTTTGTTTCATGCCGCTCACGGTCGGTGGCGGGGTGCGATCTGCCGACGATGCGCGCGCGCTGCTGCTGGCAGGCGCAGACAAGGTCGCAGTCAATTCGGCCGCAGTCGCACGGCCCGAACTTGTTGCCGATATCGCCGCGCGCTTTGGTAGCCAGTGCGTCGTCGGATCGGTCGATGCACGCGCTTCGAAAGGCTCGGCATCATCGGCCATGAGGTGGGAAGTGTTCACCCATGGCGGACGCACGCCCACCGGAATCGATGCTGTGGCGCACGCGATCCAACTCGTCGCGCTTGGCGCAGGCGAACTGCTCGTCACCAGCATGGACCGTGACGGGACACGCGATGGCTATGATCTCGACCTCACGCGCACCATCGCCGACGCGGTGGGCGTGCCTGTAATTGCCAGCGGCGGGGTGGGGTGCCTTGGGCATTTGGTCGAAGGCGTGACCCAAGGCCATGCCAGCGCCGTGCTGGCCGCATCGATCTTCCATTTTGGTGACGCGACAATCGGCGATGCGCATGCAGCCTTGGCCGCAGCAGGCATCACTGTGCGTCGGACAATCTGACATTAACCCTGTCCTGCGCGTGCGCATTTACCTTTGTGCGGCGCAGCACAACTGGCTAGGCGGCATTTGGCAAGAGGTTTGCAGATGGCCAGCGAGCGATTCGCAAGCGCGCGCATTGGCAGAGTAAGCGTAGCGGGGGCTGCAGATGCACATGACAGTATCGGGCGTGGCCATCGGCCTTTGGGCCGCGCCCGCGCTTGCCGCATCGCACACGATGGCGCTGGTCTCACGCGTGGCAGGCGGAGCGATCTCGATCCCAGAACCGTCGAACCTGGCGCTGCTGATCATAGGCGTGGCCGGGCTCATCATCGGCCGCCGCGCCAGCCGCAACCGAGGTCGCAGCGACGAAGGTCTTGACGGCTAACGCTGTTCATTGGCTAAAGGGGCATGGCCGACACCTTGTCCCGTCTTGCAGCAACGATCGGTGATCGCCGCAGCGCCGATCCCGGTTCGAGCTATGTTGCGCATCTGTCGGCAAAGGGCCGCGCTTCGATCGCGCAAAAGCTGGGCGAAGAAGCCGTCGAGACGGTGATCGCAGCGGTCGCGGGCAATCCTGCCGCGCTGATTGCAGAAGCCGCCGATCTGATGTTTCACCTTGGCATTTTGCTCGCCGATGCCGGTTTGTCGTTCGATGATGTGCTTGGCGAACTCGATCGCCGTGAGGGTGTGTCGGGACACACCGAAAAAGCTGCGCGCAAGGATTAGACCATGCCGATCGATGCCACCGCGCCGTATGACGATAGCAATATTTTCGCGCGAATCCTGCGCGGTGAAATTCCCAGCCGCACGGTTTACGAAGACGATTGGGCTTTGGCATTTCACGATATTGCACCGCAGGCGCCTGTCCATGTGCTGATCATCCCCAAGGGCCGCTTTGTCAGCTGGGACGATTTCACCCGCGATGCATCGGCTGAGGCCATTGGCGGTTTCATCCGCGCGGTTGGCCATGTGGCGCGAATGCTTGATCTGCCAGCCCCGGGATACCGGATTCTCGCCAATGTGGGCCGGCATGGCCATCAGGAAGTCCCGCATCTTCACGTTCATCTGTTTGGCGGGCGGCAATTGGGTGCCATGCTGGGATAGCGTGCCGCGTACGTTCTTAACTGTTGCGAAGGGATATGGGCTTACCCTGCGTTAGAGCGCGGTGCGTTAGCGCCGCTACGCACAGTGCTGCGAATGCGCCGGGGAGGGATCATGCGCGAAGATGCCGCAGGGCTGATCGACGACGATGTTGCGATCAAAGCCGCCGACTTCGAAGTCCCGATCGAAAAGCCGCGCGACATCAGCCGACGGAGCTTGTTGTTCCGCAATCTGGCGCTCGCTGGCGTAGCATCGTCGGCGCTTGCGGCTTGCGGCGGGGGTGGCGGCGGAACAGGAGGCGGCGGAACAGGGGGCGTCGCGCCGCCTGTGGGTGTAATACCGCCTGCGGCTCCAACTCCGCCTGCCCCACCCCCGCCGCCTGCGATCACATCGGCTCAGGCCTCGCGGTTCCTGGGGCAAGCGTCGATGGGCGCGACCAGCGCCGAGATCGGCGCCGTGCAGTTGCAAGGCTATGACGGCTGGATCACAGCGCAGTTCGGGCTTTCGCGCGCGACAAGCCATTTCGACTGGCTCACCGCCAATGGCTATGCCGCAGCCGATAACATCTTCACCTCGCGCGGTTTCGACGCGACGGTCTGGCGGCAATTGATCGTGTCGCAAGATCAGCTGCGCCAGCGCGTGACGATGGCGCTGCTCGATTTCCTCGTTGTCGGGATCGATGGACTGCCCGGCAGCTGGCGCGCGTTCAACATGGCTGCATATATCGATATTCTCGCCGACAATGCGTTCGGCAATTATCGCCAGATTTTGCAAAACATCTCGCTCAGTGCGGCAATGGGGTTCTGGCTGACTTTCCTTGGCAATCGCAAGGCCAACGTCGCCAATGGCTCGGTTCCCGACGAAAATTACGCGCGGGAAATTCTCCAGCTCTTCTCGATCGGGCTCGTTCAACTCAACCCCGATGGCACGTCGCGCGGGACCGATACCTACACGCAGCAGGATATTTCAGGATTGGCGCGGGTGTTCACCGGGTTTGTTTACGCGACCAATGATGGCGCCACGCCCGATCGGCTGAAACTGCCGCTTATCGCCAACGAGAGCCAGCACGAAACCGGCCCAAAAACATTTCTGGGGCAGACGATCGGCGCGGGGCAGCCTGCGATGACGTCGCTCACGCAGGCGCTCGATATCATTTTCGCGCATCCCAATGTGCCGCCGTTCATATCAAAACAGCTGATCCAGCGGCTCGTCACCAGCAATCCGACGCCTGCCTATGTCGGGCGCGTGGCGGCGATCTTTGCCAATAACGGCTCGGGCGTTCGCGGTGATATGAAATCGGTGATCCGTGCGATCCTGATGGACAGCGAAGCGCGCAGCGAATCAGGGCTTACCAACAGCACATTCGGAAAGCTGCGCGCCCCTGTAAACCGCTTCACCGCCTGGGCGCGGGGCTTCGGCGCGACATCGGCCGCCGAAACCTGGGGTATCGGCGATACGAGCAGTTCGGCGAACCGGCTGGCGCAAGGGACAGGGCATTCCCCTTCGGTGTTCAACTTTTTCAGGCCCGGATATACCCCGCCCAACACCGCTATTTCCGCACAAAGCCTCGTCGGCCCCGAATTCCAGATCACCAACGAGTTGAGCACGGTTGCCTATATCAACTTCATGCAGTCTGCGATTGCAGGCAATTCGGTCGGCGATGTGCGCGCCAATTATGCGACCATTTCAGGCCTTGCCAGCGATGCCAATGCGCTGGTCAACCAGGTCGCCCTGGTGCTCACGGCCAATCAGTTAAGCGCCGCAACGCTCGCCACGATCCGCAGCGCTGTCGAAAGCATTGCTGTGACGGCGACCAACGCGACGATCAATCGTGTGTATACCGCGATCCTGCTCACGCTGGCCTCGCCAGAATTCATCACGCAGAAATAGGAGCGGCAACGATGAGCCACGATCAATCCCGTCGCGCCTTCCTCAAACGCTCGGCTGCACTCAGCATCGCAGGCGGTGCCGCCCCCTTTGTTACCAACCTTGCCGCAATCGGCGAAGCTGCTGCGGCGGTGACGAGCGATTATAAAGCACTGGTGTGCGTCTTTCTGTTTGGCGGGAATGATTATGCCAACACGCTGCCGCCCTATGACGCGGCCAGCCATATGCTCTACGCCAATTTCCGGTCCTCGCTCGCTTATGGCCGCGATGCATTGACGTCGACTTTGCTCAACCCCGCCACCGCACTTCCCGGCGGGCGGCAATATGCGCTGGCTCCCGAATTATCGCCGCTTCTGCCGGTATTTGACGCTGGCAAGATGGCCGTGCTGCTCAATGTCGGCACGCTCATCCAGCCGATTACCAAAGCGCAATATACCGCACGCAATGTGCCGCTGCCACCCAAGCTGTTCAGCCATAACGATCAGCAAAGCTTTTTTCAGGCCTCCAATCCCGAAGGCGCGACGTCGGGCTGGGGCGGGCGGATCGGCGACCTGTTCCAGTCAGGCAATGGCAATGCAACGCTGACGTGCATCAACGCAAGCGGCAACGCGGTGTTTCTGGCAGGGCGACAGGCGGTGCAATATGCCGTCAGCAGCAACGGCCCAGTGGCGCTCAACAACAACAGCAGCACGCTGTTCGGATCGTCGGCCGCCAGCAGCGCGCTGCGCAGCCTGATTGCCGAACCGCGGCTGCATCTGTTCGAGAACGAACACACCAAAGTCACCAAACGCGCGCTCGAAACCTATGCGCAGGTCAATTCGGCGCTCGTCGCAGCGCCTGCACTCGCGACGGTCTTTCCCACCGGCAACTCGCTTGCCGATCAGCTGCGGATCGTGGCGCGGCTGATTTCTGTATCGAGCGAGCTGGGTGCGAAACGGCAGGTATTCTTCGTGTCGGCAGGCGGGTTCGACCATCATGACAATCTGGTGGCGCAGCACGGCCCGTTGCTGACGCGCGTGTCCACCGCGATGCGGGCGTTTTACGATACGACAGTCGAACTGGGCGTCGCTGACAAGGTGACGGCGTTCACTGCCTCCGATTTCGGCCGGACATTGCTCGCCAATACCAGCGGCTCCGATCATGGCTGGGGCAGCAACCATTTTGCGGTCGGGGGGGCCGTGCGTGGCCGCCAGATTTACGGGACCCCGCCAGTGATTGCCGATAACGGCCCCGACGATGTCGGGCAGGGCCGCCTGATCCCGACGATTGCCGTCGATCAATATGCCGCAACGCTCGCCAACTGGTTCGGCGTGACGGGGCAGAGCGATTTGCGCACCGTGTTGCCGAGTATCGGCAATTACACCACGCAGAATATCGGGTTTATCTGATCACGCCGCAGCGCGGATCGGCGTGACTGCGCTCGTTTCGTGCCTGCCGCGCAGCCCGTCGAGAACGGCGTCGATGATCAGCGCCAGCTTGTCTTCGCGAAGGCTGTGCATCAGTTCGATCATTTGCCACGGATTAATGAAGGGCTGGACCATAAGGTTGATCAGCGACACCGCCCGATCGATGCTCAGCCCTTCGAAATGTCCATCAGCCATGCACTCGGCCACGATCATGGCGAGGTAATGATCGCCCAGATCGACATAGCCGCGGATCGTATCATCATGTTCTGCGCCGAGTTCGAGATAGCGCTGAAATAGCATCGGATCGGCATCGAAATTATCGCGCATCAGGATGAACCGCCGCGCAAAGAACGCGTAAAGCTTGTCACGGGGGGCAAGATCGGATGCCACCACATCTTCCATGATCGCGATCTTGGGCGCGAACCAGCGTCCTGCAATGGCCTCGTACAGCGCATCCTTGCTGTCGAAGAAACGATAGATATTTCCTGGAGACATCCCCGCCTCACGCGCAAGCTCGGTCAGGGTGGGACTTGCGCCATTGCCGCGTGCGATCATGATTTCGACCGTGTCGAGCAACTGGATGCGGACGGCTTCGATATCGGTGGTCGGTCTTGCCATGATTGCATCCGTATTAGAGTTGCAATACGGTTTTATGACAATTGAAGATAAACGTCAATCGTCAGAACCGCGCGGCCATCATGTCTTCGACTGTCACGAATTTTTCGCGCGGTGCGCCATGCCGTGCGCGCCGCGTTTCGGCGTCTTCGATGGTCTTCCAGTCGGCGAAGCTGACGACATCGACGCTACGGTTGGCCAAGAGCGCATCGAGTCCGGCGCGTCCGGCTTTGCCGGTGCCTGCGGGGACGTCGCCGCCGATCAGCGCCGCAATCGCCTGCCCGTCGGGCCGGTTGGTGCCGATGGTGCCCGATGGCCCGCGCTTGGCCCAGCCAACGCAGTACAGCCCAGGCGCGATGCGGCCATCTTGATTGGCAAACCGCCCACGGCCATGGTCGAAGGCGACGCCGTCGATCGGCGGCGTCTGATACCCGATGCACGCCACCACCAGCCGCGCAGGCACCGCATAGCGCTCCCCGGTCGGCACCGCGCGCAAATCAGCATCGAGCCTCGTGCGCTCGACGATCACGCATTCGGCCCGAGTCTCGCCTTCGATGGCAACGGGCATTGCGAAAAAATCGAAGTCGATGGCGATGGGCTTGGGCGGCGCATCATTGGCCGCAAAATACCGCAAATGGCCAACCGATTTGCGCATCCCGGGTTCGAGCAGCGCATCGTCATCGACAGGCGGCAGATCACCGAGGTCGACACGCGGCGTTGCGCGTTCGAGATGGCCAAGTTCACCCAGTTCCTTGGGCGTCATCGCAATCTGGTGCGGGCCACGACGCCCCAATACGCTGATCCGCACGATCCCGGCATGATCGAGCGCATCAATGGCGTGCGCCACGATATCCGATCCGGTAAACTCAGCACGGGTCTTCGACAAAATGCGTGCGACATCGAGCGCCACATTGCCATTGCCGATCACGACTGCCCCTGGGCCTGTAAGATCGGGCGAAAGATCGGCAAAATCGGGGTGGCCGTTATACCATCCGACAAACGCCGCAGAGCCGACCACACCCGGCAGATCGGCACCGGGAATATCGAGCCGCCGATCATCGGGCGCTCCGGTTGCCAGAACGACGGCATCGTA
>JANPIQ010000314.1:0-1651 GCA_031425075.1 Sphingomonadales bacterium | reverse complement strand
ATATTTCATCAGGGCAGGCGCTGCCTTGATCATCGACGCGAAATCCAAAAACGCCACCGAGCCCAGTTTCTGATAGCCTTCCTTGAACACGCCTTTCGAATATTCCAGGAAGCGGCGATAGCCTTCGACATCGTCAGGATTGAGTTTCTCGATTTCAGCTTTAAGGCCGACGGGGTCGTTCGAATAATCGAAATTAGTGCCATCGGGCCAGTTGAGACGGTAGAATGGAAACACCGGCATCAGCTCGATATCGTCAGCCATCTTACGCCCGGACAGCGCCCAAAGCTGTTCGAGGCAATCGGGATCGGTGATCACCGTTGGGCCCGCGTCGAAGACGAAGCCGTCTTTTTCCCAATAATAAGCGCGACCGCCGGGTTTATCGCGTGATTCGACGATCGTTGTGGCAATGCCTGCCGATTGCAGCCGGATGGCGAGTGCCAGTCCGCCAAACCCTGACCCGATAACGATGGCCGTCTTTGTCACTTTGTGCGCCCCATTATTGCTTTGACTGCGCGCCCGATAGGGATGGGCGGTTTCCCCGACAAGATGCAGAGCTTATCGAAAAGAGTAGATTGACCAGAGTAGAACCGCCGGATCAACGCGGGGCTGAGCGTATAAAATCGTTCGAGCACTTTATATCGCTCGTGCGGGTCAGCGCCGCGGAACAGCATGGCATCGAGCATTCGGTAAAAACCCTGCCCGCGCCAATGCCCGAACGCGCGTGCGCGCAACGATGCCGCCATTGCTTGCGGCGAGCCATCGACCAGCGCAGGCATCGCCGCTGCCAGCCGAACGGCGTCGGGAAGCGAATATCCAGTCGTCGCATGGAACAAGCCAGCACGCGCCCCCGCCTTGCCCATGCCTTCACCCGAAGATTTCCAATAGGCCTTGAAATCGCCGTCGATCACGACAGGCAGAACGCCATTTTCTTCGCGCCCCCCGCCATTGGTGCGCCAACCGCGATCGGCCGCATACGCAATGATCCGTTCGCGGACAGCAGGAATGTCGAGATGTGGTGAGTCGCTGTAATACGTGTCTTCGACGAACACCGTTTCGGCGTCGAACGGCAGGCAATAGACGAAGCGATAGCCGTCGATCTGATCGACCGTCGCGTCCATCACAATTGGACGGGTCAGGCCGTGGCCGCCCGGAACCTTGATTTCCATCCCGACGAATTTCTGCCAGCCCGAACCGATCTTGGACAGATCCCCGGCACCACGTGCATCGATCACATGACGGGCCGTGATCTTGGCACCAGACATCAGTGTCACGCCCGTTTCGCCGATCGCAGCAACGCCATCTGCTACGATTCGATCGGCTGGTAACGTTGCGCGAACCAGTTCATCGAGCCGCTCGCTTTCGATGCTGTTGTAAGCGGTATTGAGCGTCCGACGGTGCGCAGGGAAGGCGATTTCATAATCGTCCCAGCGATGGCAAATCAGCGGCTCGACGAGCCAGCGATCCTGCGCGGCGACATCGGGATCAAAGAACGACCAGATATGGTTACCGCCTAAGGACGGTGACGGATCGACGATGCAGACATCGAGGCTAGGGCGTTTTTCGGCCAACGCGAGCGCAATCAATCCGCCGGCAAGCCCGCCTCCTGCAATCAGGACATCGCATTCAGTGGGAACTTCGGATGGCATCGCGG
>JANPIQ010000313.1:0-13556 GCA_031425075.1 Sphingomonadales bacterium | reverse complement strand
CACAGTTTTCAGACCTCGGCCTTGCCGCGCCAATTCTTGCTGCGCTCGCCGCCAAAAATTATACCGTCCCTACCCCCATTCAGTTGCAGGCGATCCCGCCTTTGCTCGAAGGCCGCGATCTGTGCGGCATCGCGCAGACCGGCACGGGGAAAACTGCCGCGTTCGCGCTGCCCGCGCTCGATTATTTCCACAACAACCCGCGCACGCGCACACCGCGTTCGTGCCGGATGCTCGTCCTGTCGCCAACGCGTGAACTCGCGGCGCAGATCGCCGCATCGTTCCGCGATTATGGTCGCCAGATGCGCGTCTCGGTCGAGGCCGCGTTCGGTGGCCTGCCGATCGGCAAGCAGATCCGCGCGATGGCGCAGGGTGTCGATGTCCTCGTGGCGACTCCGGGCCGCCTGATCGATCTCGTTGAACAGCGCGCGGTCAATCTGTCGAATGTCGAGATTTTTGTCCTCGATGAGGCCGATCAGATGCTCGATTTGGGCTTTATCGTCCCGATCAAGAAGATCGACAAGTGGCTGCCCAAGCAGCGCCAGTCGCTGTTTTTCTCGGCAACAATGCCCAAGGCAATTGCCGATCTCGGCGCGCAGTTCCTCCACGATCCGGTGCACGTTGCGGTCACGCCGATTGCGACGACCGCCGAGCGCGTCGAACAGCGCGTTACATTCGTCAACCAGATCGAAAAGCCTGCTTTGCTCACGCATCTGCTCCAGACCGAAACAATTGACCGCGCATTGGTGTTCATGCGCACCAAGCATGGTGCGGATAAGGTGGTGAAGCAGCTTCACGCATCGAACATCGGCTGTGCTGCGATCCATGGCAATAAGAGCCAGGCGCAGCGGACGATGGCGCTCGAAGCGTTTCGCAAGGGCGAAATCCGTATTCTGATCGCGACCGACATTGCCGCGCGTGGGATCGATGTGTCAGGCGTCAGCCATGTCTTCAATTACGACATTCCCAATGTGCCTGAACAATATGTCCACCGCATCGGCCGGACGGCGCGTGCCGGGGCCGAGGGCATCGCGATCAGCTTTGTTGCGGGCGAGGAGAAGGGCTGGCTGCGTCAGATTGAAAAGTTGACGCGGATCCGGCTTGAGCCTGTGGCATTGCCCGAAGATTTCGCGGCGATCCGCGCCAAGCTGCCGCGTCCGGTGGCAGCCGAGCCGACTACGCACCGCCGGTTCGAAGACGGCGGCGCACGCGGTGGCCCGCGTCGTGCTGGTGGCAATGGGGCGGGCGGCGAAGCCGATCGTGCAAAGCGGCCGTTCCGCTCGTTCCGCAAGCCAGGCGGCGTCGGCGCACATAAGGGTGCGGTGCAAAGAACTGGCGGTCGGTAAGCTCACGTAACTAACGCCTCCCCTTCAGGGGAGGGGCAAGGGGTGGGGGACGTCCGACATTCTACCGTTGGAGAGTCCCCACCCCAACCCCTCCCCTAAAGGGTAGGGGCTAAGCCCTGCGATCAGCGCGCCCTCGTCCAGTACATCGAGCGGCAAAACGGGCCGACACAGCCCTGCACCTTTAGCCGTCCGTCTTTCTGCATTTGCAGGAACGATTTGTAGGTTTTGCCCGCACGCGGATCATAAATACTGCCTTTCCAGTTCGCGCCATTGGCGACGAAACCCGACAGGAACGCCATCCCGAGGATCGGGCGTTTGCGCAGTGCGGGGTTGGGGTTGAACTCATCGACAGGCGGGCCTTTGGGGGTGGGTGCGGTGATCTTGACGATCCGCCCGCACATCTGGCCGCCGCACGGCGAAATTTCGACCACGCTGTCCTTCTCGGGCGGAATCCATTGGCCAGTGATTGGCGCAGGCACCGCAAGCGCAGGTGTGGCGGTGACGATCGAAAGCAACAGGGCGGCGCGGGTGATCATGCGAATCCTCACTTGGCTATTGGGGCTTCAAGTGCTTTAGTTGGCCGATGAAGCCAATCCCATTTGTGCTGGCCGCCACATTTTGCGCGCTCTCCGTCCCGGCAGTTGCAAAAACGATCAATGTGCCCGCAGGTGCCAACGCGCAGGAGCGGCTGCAGGGCGCGCTGATCGAAGCAGCACCCGGCGATGTCATCGCGATCGGCCCCGGCCGGTTCGAACTCACCGATGGATTGTCGCTCGATGTCGACAAAGTCACCGTGCGCGGTGCGGGGCCGAAGACAACGGTACTGAGTTTCAAGGGCCAGCAGGGTGCCGGCGAGGGGCTGCTGGTCACGTCGGACGACGTGGTGCTGCGCGGGTTTGGCGTCGAAGACAGCAAGGGCGACGGGATCAAATCGAAAGGCGCAAACCGGATCGTGTATCACGATCTGCGCGTCGAATGGACGGGCGGACCCAAAGAAACCAATGGCGCTTATGGCATTTATCCCGTCGAATCGAGGGACGTATTGATCGACAAGGTTCGCGTGATCGGCGCGTCTGATGCGGGCATTTATGTTGGCCAGTCGAACAATATCATCGTCCGCAATTCGGTTGCGCAGTTCAATGTGGCCGGCATCGAGATCGAGAACAGCTACAACGCCGATGTTCATGCCAACGTCGCTTCGCGCAACACCGGCGGAATTTTGATCTTCGATCTGCCCAATCTGCCGCAGAAAGGCGGGCATAATGTCCGCATTTTCCAGAACCGGATCGAAAATAACGACACGCCCAATTTCGCGCCCAAGGGCAATATCGTCGCGAGCGTGCCCAATGGCACCGGAGTGATCGTGATGGCAAACCGCAATGTGCATGTGTTCAACAACATCATCGGCGGCAATGGCAGCACCAACATCTTCCTGATCGGCTATGCCCAAAAATTCGACGACAAGGATTATAACCCGCTGGGGTCGGACATATTGATCAAGGGCAATATCCATGGCCGTGCGGGCTTTGCGCCTGGCCCGCAATTCACAGGTGGAGACCAGTTGAAGGCGATGCTAGGATCGATCCCGCAGGTGGTGTGGGACGGGACGGGCAAGAATGTGCGGGTCATGGACAAAGTGCCTGCGCTGACACTGGGGCTGACCGATCCCACCACCCGCGCAACCGCCGCCAAGCCGCAGATTGCCGATCTGAGCGGTGGGACAGACATTGCGCCGCTGCCTAAAATCGTGATGCCTGCGGCGATGGAGGCTGCGATCAAGTGAAGCGTCTGGCTGCCGCCGTAGTATTGTGGGCAGGGTCGATCGGGGCATCGGCTCCGGTGCCTGTCGATGATGCACTGATCACGGGCGATGCGCTGCCGCAGACCTTGTCCGAATTCCGGTTGCTCGCTGGGACGTTTGGGCGGTCAGCGAATGACAGGGTGACCGCTTACACGCTCAATACCCCATTGTTTTCCGATTATGCCGAGAAATGGCGCTATCTTTATGTGCCCAAGGGCCAGAAGATCGCGTGGCGTGATGATGGCGTGCTCGAGTTTCCGGTGGGCAGCGTTCTTATCAAGAGCTTCGGTTACCCCGAAGACATGCGACAGCGAACCAGGAATGTGCGATTGCTTGAAACGCGGTTGCTGCTGCGGCGGGCCTCGGGCTGGGTGGCTTTGCCCTATGTCTGGAAGGAGGACGGGTCTGACGCCGTTCTCAAACGCGCAGGCACGCGAATTCCGGTCAGCTGGACGCACACCGACGGCAGCACAAGGTCGATCAGTTATGCCGTGCCCAATGCAAATCAGTGCAAGGGCTGCCACGATAATGCAGGTTCGATGACCCCGATTGGCCCCACGGCGCGCAATCTGAACGATGGCAAGCAGTTATCTGCTATGGCAGCGGCGGGGTTGTTCGACCGCATGCCAGAGACAGTGCCGGCGCTGCCCGTCTGGAACGATGCGCGTACCGGCGATGTGAACAGCCGCGCGCGCGCCTATCTCGAAGTCAATTGCGCGCATTGCCACAACGCCCGCGGCCCCGCCAACACGTCGGGGCTGTGGCTCGACTGGGGCCAGCCGACCGGGCCCAATCTTGGCATCGGCAAACGCCCCGTTGCCGCCGGGCGCGGTGCTGGCAATCATGACTTTGCGATTGCCCCGGGGCAGCCTGATACGTCGATCCTGATTTTCCGGATGCAAAGCCTCGATCCCGGTGTTGCAATGCCTGAATTGGGTCGCGCGTCGGTGCATGACGAAGCCGTCGCCCTGCTTCGCCAGTGGATAACGGAGATGAAATGACGATAAGGCTGTTCGATTATTGGCGGTCATCGGCGTCATATCGGGTGCGGATTGCGCTTGAGTGGAAGGGCTTGGCGTATGAGCGCGTTGCAACCGATCTCGTCAGCGGCGCGCAGCGTGAGGCGGCCCACAAGTCGATCAACCCGCAAGGGTTTGTCCCTGCGCTTGAGATAGACGGTGAGGTTTTCACCCAGAGCCTTGCGATTTTCGACGTGCTCGATTCGCGGTTCAAGGCGCCGCCACTGGTTTCTGATGATCCCGACACGCGTGCGCGCCAGCTTGCGATGGCGCTAGTGATCGCTGCGGATATCCACCCGATCAACAATTTGCGAGTGCTGCAATACCTCAAAACCGAATTGGGGCAGGCACAGGATGCGATCGATCGCTGGTATCGCCACTGGATTACCGAAGGGCTGTCAGCGCTCGAGGCGATGGCAGACCCCGACGCTCCGTTCCTTGGCGGGGATCGGCCTGCGATGCCCGACATGTGCCTCGTCCCGCAACTGGCCAACGCCCGTCGGTTCGATACGCAACTCGAGGCGTTTCCAAAGCTCGTCGCGATCGACGCCCGCTGCACCGCAATCGATGCGTTTGCGCGCGCGCATCCCGATCGCGCCAAGCCAGCCGGATAGACGCAGGCGGCAAGCGTCTCTAAGCGGCCAGTATGACAAGCGACCCAACTCCAGCGCCTTTTCGTGGCTTCGTGGCTGTGCGTGAATCCTTTTTTTGTTTCGCCTCATCCAAAGCCACGAAGGCACAACGGCGCTTGTTCATAACAGCTGCACTCTTTTCGGTTCCGGCAGTGTCGGTTGCCCAACCGAATTCAACTGGCGGAGAGATCGTTGTTACCGGGCGCGCGCTGCCTGTCGCCACGGGCGATGCAGCCTATGATATCGTTACCATCGACCGGGAGCGGATCGCGGGTTCTGCCTCGAACCGGATCGAGGATGTGCTCAAGGATGTCGCCGGCCTTACCCAGTTCCGCCGCACCGATGCACGGTCGGCCAACGCGACGAGCCAGGGCGCGACGTTACGCGGGCTGGGGGGCAATGCGTCGTCGCGCGCGTTGCTCGTGCTTGACGGGGTGCCGCAAAGCGATCCGTTCGGCGGCTGGGTGACATGGCCTGCCTATGCAACCAACCGGATCGGTGAAGTCCGCGTCACACGCGGCGGCGGGTCGGGAGTGTATGGCTCGGGCGCGCTCGCAGGCACGATCGAGCTCGAAAGCATCGGCAGTGGCGGCTTGGGCGGGTCGCTCGCCTATGGCAGCCGCAAATCGATCGACGCCGATGCGCTGATCGCGGGTAAACTGGGCGGTGGCTTTGCATTTCTCAGCGCCAGTTTTGCGCGCAGTGATGGTTTTATTCCGATCGTCGAGAACCAGCGCGGAACTGCAGACATTGCGGCCCCATATGAACAAGCCAGCATCGCAGCGCGCGCGGTGGTTCCCGCTGGACCCGACACCGAAATCCAGGCTTCGCTTCTGGGTTTTCGTGACAGGCGGACCCGCGGCACCACCTTGTCGCAAAACGGGGGGGACGGTGCCGATGCCAGTATCCGCATTGTCCATCGCGGCCGCTGGCAGGCGCAGGCGCTGGCCTATGTTCAGGCGCGCGAATTTCGCAGCCGTTTTGTCAGCATCGATGCCGCACGCGCGACTGTGCTTCAGACGACCGATCAGTTCAATGTTCCATCGACCGGCCTTGGCGCGCGGTTCGAAATCCGGCCTCCTTTGGGAGATACTGTCGAACTGAGACTTGGCGGCGATTGGCGGCGGACGGCTGGCGAAACCAATGAGTTCTTCACCTACGTCAACACACGGCCAACGCGGCTGCGCGAGGCCGGCGGGACGAACCAGACATGGGGCGCATTCGCCGAAGCGAGCGCAGCTCTGGGTCCTCTGACGCTGACTGGTGGTACGCGCATCGATCGCTGGACGATCGCAGATGGCAGGTTGATCGAACGCACCATTGCCACGGGTAGCTTTGTCCGCAACGAGATCGCGCCCGATCGTGACGGGTGGGAACCGACGGGTCGCGCAGGGATCGCGTATCGCGCAGGGCAGGTGACCTTTCGGAGCGCCGCCTATCTCGGCTGGCGACTGCCCACGCTCAACGAGCTTTACCGTCCGTTCCGCGTCGGGGCCGATGCCACTGCGGCCAACCCAGCGCTTTCGCCCGAACGGATGCGCGGCGCGGAAATCGGGATTGACTGGGACGCAGGCAGCGGGCTGACATTCCGCGCGAACGGTTTTGCGAACCGGCTTGTCCGCCCGATTGCCAATGTGACGCTGGGGGCGGGGCCCGGACAGTTTCCTGGCGTTGGCTTCGTGGCGGCGGGGGGCAGCTTCCGGCAGCGGCAGAATGTCGATGCGATCCGCAGCCGGGGCGTCGAATTCGACGTGCGATGGCGTTCGGGCAAGTGGCAGGCGCAGGCCGCCTACAGCTTGACCGATGCGCGTGTACGCGCGTCGGGTGCTGCGCTGCCGCTCGATGGGTTAAGGCCCGCACAAGTTCCCAAACACGCCGCAAGCGCAACGGTGGGGCGGTCGGGCCTTTCGACGACGCTCCGCTATGTTGCGGCGCAATTCGAAGACGATCTCAATCGTCGGCAGTTGCGCGATGCAATCACGCTCGATGCGGTGGCAGACGTGCCAATCGGTCGTACCTTAGCGCTGGTTTTGCGCGGCGAAAACCTGTTCGATACACGGGTCGAAGCGGCGATTTCAGGCAATGGCATCGTCGAGCGTGCAAGCCCGCGAACGGTGTGGATCGGGCTGAGGCTGCGCGCACCAGATTGAACAAGACGCAGTTGATCAGGCGCGCGCGGCGATGTCATCAGCTTCAAGTGCGCGTTTGAGCCGATTGCGGACCGAGCGGATTGTTGCGGCAAATTGCGCCATATCGTCGGGCTCGGCTTTGGTAACCGCGGTCTGCGCGGGCGCGATCGGCGCCGCCAAGTCGGCATTTTCTCCGCGCTGCGCGAGCAACTTCTGGACCCCCTTGACGGTATAGCCTTCGGCATTGAGCAGATGATGAATGCGTTTGGCAAGCGCGACATCGGCTGGCCGGTAATAGCGCCTGTTGCCCGCGCGCTGAAGCGGGCGAAGCTGGGGAAAGCGCGTTTCCCAATAACGCAAGATGTGCTGGGGAAGCCCTAAGTCGCTTGCCAGCTCTCCGATGGTACGGAATGCACTGTCCAGTTTTTCGTCGGGATCGGCCATGTGATCTCCTGTCAGCTTGCTTCGATCCGGTCTTTGACACCAAGGCTGGGCCGGAACGAAATCACGCGGCGTGCCGCAATCGGTACTTCGACCCCCGTCTTTGGGTTCCTCCCCAGCCGCGCGTCCTTGTCGCGTACCGAAAACGTGCCGAAGCCTGTAATCTTCACGCTTTCGCCACGAGACAGCGCATCGCCCATGTGCCCCAGGATCGATTCAACCATGGCCGAACATTCCGCGCGCGAAAGCCCGATGTTCCGATGTATGGCATTGGCCAAGTCCGCCCGTGTCAGCGTCCCCTCTGCGGTCATGCTATTCCCCTTACAGATACCCTCGTTCGTCATTATCGGTGTGACGAAGAACGTCAATCATCGCTACATTTTGATGAGCGCGGCGCCCCAGGTAAATCCGCCGCCCATGGCTTCAAGCGCGATGAGATCGCCTGGCTTGATCCGGCCGTCGCGCACCGCACAATCGAGCGCCAGCGGCACCGACGCTGCCGATGTGTTAGCGTGCACGTCAACGGTGGTCACGACACGTTCGGGTGCCAAGCCCAGCTTGCGCGCGGTGGCATCGAGAATGCGCGCATTGGCCTGATGCGGCACCACCCAGTCGATATCAGAAAGGGCCACGCCAGCAGCATCTGCCACTTCGCGAAGGACCGCCGCAAGGTTGGTGACCGCATGCTTAAACACTTCGGGCCCCTTCATTCGCAGCTTGCCAACGGTTCCTGTGGTCGAAGGGCCGCCATCGACGAAAAGCAGCTGGTTGTGCGCGCCATCGGCGTGGAGTCGCGATGCCAGAATGCCGCGCCCGCAATCGTCTTCGGCCGTGAGGATGACCGCGCCTGCTCCATCGCCGAACAAGACGCAGGTGCTGCGATCCTCCCAATCAAGGATGCGGCTGAAGGTTTCGGCGCCGATCACGGCCGCTTGCCGCGCCATGCCACATCGGATCATCGCATCGGCAACCGACAATGCATAGAGAAAACCCGAACACACCGCCGCAACATCGAACGCAATGCAGTCACGGTTGCCCAGCGATGACTGGACAATCGTTGCGGTCGCGGGAAAGGTTTGATCGGGTGTGGCTGTGGCAACGATGATGAGATCGAGATCTGGGCCGTCCAAGCCCGCAGCAGCCAATGCGTGCCGCGCCGCGTCAGTCGCGAGGCTGGCGGTCGTTTCGCCTTCGCCTGCGATGTGGCGGAACCGGATGCCCGTGCGGCCTATGATCCATTCGTCGGTGGTATTGACGGTTGCTTCGAGTTCGACATTCGATACCCGGCGTCGGGGCAGCGCCGATCCGGTTCCTGCAATGACCGCGCGGACCGTCACGATGCCGATGCGGCCGATGTCGGTGCGATCGGCGATGCGGCAACCGAGGATGGCGCGACTGTTGCCAGATCGTCCCTGATACGGTCGGTAATGCGATTGGCGGCAAGCTTGGCCGCCACGCCGATGGCATTGGCCACGCCCTTGTCGGTCGCGCTGCCATGACTTTTAACGACAACACCGTTCAGCCCGAGAAATACCCCGCCATTATGGTTGTTGGGATCGAGATGATGCCGGAGCAGTTCGGTTGCCGGGCGCGACACAAGAAAGCCAAACTTCGATCGGATCGAACTTGTGAATGCCCGGCGGAGGAGATCGGTCACGAAACGCGCGGTGCCTTCGATGGTCTTCAGCGCGACATTGCCTGAAAACCCATCGCAGACAATGACGTCGAAATCGCCGCGCTGCAACTTGTCGCCCTCGGCAAAACCGACGAACTCGAGCGCCAGATGCGGCGAATTGCGCAGGATGGCGGCCGCATCGCGGATTTCGTCGGTGCCCTTCATCTCTTCGGTGCCGATATTGAGCAATCCGACGCGCGGGCGTTCAAGTCCAATAGCGCTGCGCGAGTACGCGGCACCCATGACAGCAAATTCGACAAGATTGCGGGCTTCGCATTCGGTGTTTGCGCCAAGATCGAGAATGGCAACATCGTTGTCACCGAGTGTCGGTAACAAGGCAGTGATGGCCGGCCGGTCTATGCCGGGAATCATCCGCAGTGCAAGTTTGCCCATTGCCATCAGCGCGCCGGTGTTGCCCGCCGAGATCGCCGCACCCGCCACGCCCTGCTTCACGCGATCGATCGCAATTCCCATGCTTGTCGTCTTGGCACGGCGCACTGCCTGGCTCGGTTTTTCACTGCCGAGAATTGTTTCTGCAGCTGCGATGATCTCGGTACGACCACGCAAGACTGCGTGCGCATCGTGCGCCGCCGCAACGACGCCGGGGTCACCGACAAGGTCGAACCGCAAATGCGGCCAGCGTTCGGCGGCTATCGCGGCACCGGCAACCATCGTTGCCGGGCCGCCATCGCCCCCCATTGCGTCTATCGCTAGTCGTGGCGATGCGTCCAACCGGTCCCCTTCCGCCTGTCCCAGCGTCTGCCGGATCAAGCAGAAACGGTCAGGACTTCACGACCATTATAATAGCCGCAGGCACTGCAAAGATTGTGCGGCCGCTTAAGCTCTCCACAATTCGGACATTCCTGAAAGGCCTCGACCTTCAGTGAGTCATGGCTGCGACGCATGTTGCGCCGCGAAGGCGAAGTTTTTCTTTTTGGAACGGCCATTTCGGCACCTGTCTTTGACGTAGTGAACGGTCTGCGCCTATGTCCTTGATGCAGCGATGCGGCAAATGGGCCGCGCCCGCGCGACCGGACTTTTGGCAATCGAGCGAGCGCCTATAACGATTCGCCGCGCGGTTGCAAGATACAGACCGGCGTGGCACACCCCCTTGATAACGAGCAGGGGAATTTATGCTTTTACCGATCGCACTGACGACCGCCGCGGCCGCGGCCATCGTCAACCTCTGGCTCGGGATCCGGATCGGGCAAGTGCGCACGCGTGAGAAAATCTCGGTCGGCGATGGCGGCAATGATGCATTGATCCGCCGGATGCGCGCGCAATCCAATTTCGTCGAATTTGCCCCGTTCGTCCTCATCCTGATCGCGCTGATCGAGATGGCAACGGGCACGTCGCTATGGCTTTGGGCAGCATCTGCTGTCTTTATCGTGGCGCGGATTGCGCATGCGTTTGGCATGGATGGCAATGACAAGGCGCGGGGCATCGGCATCCTGTTCACGATGCTGATCACGCTCGGGCTTGCGCTTTATGGTGCCTATGTTGCCCAAACCTCCGACGGAGCGGCAACCCCTGCGCCAAGCGTGGTCGCGGCGGGGTGATCAGCTGAGCAGATAATCCGACACATAAGCGTTGGTTTTCCGCTCATGCCCGAATGTCGACATCGGGCCGTGCCCCGGAACAAATGCGGTGTCTTCACCAAGCGGCCACAATCTGCCGGTGATCGAGTCCAGCAACTGCTGATGATTGCCCATCGGGAAATCGGTTCTCCCGATCGAACCTTTGAACAACACGTCGCCAACGATGGCAAAGTGCGATGGCGCGTGGTGAAACACAACATGGCCAGGGGTGTGGCCGGGGCAGTGATAGACATCGAGTGTGATATTGCCGACCGTCACCGTATCGCCATCTACGAGCCACCTGTCGGGCTCAAACGTTGCAGCTTCGATCCCCCAGCGCGGACCATCTTCGTCAAGCTGTGCAATCCAGAACCGGTCGGCCTCGTGCGGGCCTTCGATTGGCACGCCCAGCTCGTGCGCAAGCATTCCGGCCTGGCCGCAATGATCGAGATGGCCGTGCGTCACCAACAGTTTTTCGATGATTACGCCTTTTTGCTGCGCCGCATTTTTGAGCAGTTGCAGATCGCCGCCAGGATCGGTGAACGCCCCGCGCATGGTTTGCGTGCACCAGATCAGACAGCAATTCTGCTGAAGTGGCGTGACAGGCAGGATTACCGCCTGAAGAGCAGGGTGATGTGTCATCGGCCCGCATGTGGCAATCCTGCGGCATCGGCGCAAGTCTAGCCCAAACGAACTAGGCCGGTTTGGGCCATTGCAAACGCGCGGTACAGATGGTCAAACTGCGCGCATTGCTGCGGAAATAGCTTAATTTTGCTGGACACGCAGCCGGTTCTGGAGTGAGACGATGTGACGGTCGTCACGCAAGCGCCAAGATAGGCGCAGATATTATCGATGCCGCAGCGCGAGAATCCGAAGTCAGACGGATCGATGGCTGCGTCATTATAAGTGGGGCCAAAATCATAATGATGCCGAAACCCGATGTTGCGTTGCGTTCGAGCAGGCCAGTGGCAGCAGGACGCCGATTTGCCGGATTTGTGGTGCTTGCAGCCGCAATAGCACCTGATCTGGCACTCGCCCAATCGTCGAACCCTGCAGCGCCGACGCGCGATCAAGTCGACCCTCCGCCTGCGCGATCGGAGGCCGAAAGCCCGCGCCTCCGCGTCGAAGGGGACATTGAACGTGCCCCCTGTGCACTTGCCGATCCCAGCTTTGCGACCGTCAGGATCACGTTGCGCGAGGCGCAATTTACCAATGCCGAACCGGTACCGCAGGCCGATCTGCGGCCGGCATGGGACCGGTATATCGGGACCGATCAGCCAATCAGTGTGTTGTGCGAAATCCGCGATGCAGCCGCAACGCAGCTGCGCAATCAGGGCTATCTGGCAGCAGTCCAGGTGCCAGTGCAGCGGATCGAGGACGGTATCGTCCGGTTCGAAGTCATCTATGCCCGGGTTACGACGGTCCGCGTGTTGGGCGAAGCAGGCGCGAGTGCACGCGTTCTTGAGCGGTATTTGTCGCGTATCGCAACAGGTGCGCCGTTCAACCGGTTCGATGCCGAACGCGACCTGCTTCTGGCGCGGGACATTCCGGGAAACGAAGTGCGGCTGGCGCTGCGTCCGGCTGGAACCGCAGCTGGCGAAATGGTCGGCGAAGTCCGCGTGGTCCGCACGCCAGTTATCGCCGATTTCAACATCCAGAACCTGGCATCGCGCGAAACCGGCCGGATCGGCGGGCAGGCGCGGGTACAATTCAACGGCGTGCTGACCGGCGGAGACCGTGCGACATTCGGGGTATACTCGACTGCCGATTTCGATGAACAGCAGGTCTATCAGGCAGGCTATGATACGCTGATCGGCAGCCGCGGATTGCGGATCGGCGCGCGCGGAACCTATGCCGTGACGCGTCCGACGATCACCCCTGGACGTCCCGACATTTTCGGGCGAACCTTTTTTGCGTCGGTTGAAGCCAGTTACCCACTGAAACGATCGCAAGCGCTGAGCTTGACAGGTTCGGGCGGTCTTGAAATCCTCGAACAGCGGCTGGAATTTGCAGGTGCGCCGCTAAGCCGTGACAAGCTGCGCGCGGCTTATGCCCGGATCGATGGCGAAACAATCGATCTCAAAGGCATCGGGCCCTCTGGCACCGTCGGGTATCGCGCGCGGGGATCGATCCAGCTGCGGCAGGGCCTATCGATCCTGTCAGCCAGCCCTGATTGCAGCAGCCCAAAGCCTGTCTGTGCCACGCCCGGCTTTGCGCCGCTCAGCGTTGCCGGGGCCGATCCGACCGCAACGCTGATCCGTGCCAATGCCGAAATCGAGTTGCGCCCGTCGACACGCTTCACGCTGTTGTTTGCCCCCCGCGCGCAATATTCGGGCCAGCGACTGCCCGCGTTCGAACAGTTTTCGACAGGCAATTACACCATTGGCCGTGGGTTTGATCCGGGCGCGCTTGTGGGTGATTCAGGGGTCGGATTTCAAGGCGAAGCGCGGATCGATGCATTCCGCTTGTCGCGTAACGGCAGTGTGTCGTTCCAGCCGTTCGCTTTCACCGACCATGCCTGGGTGTGGAATGAAGGGATCGCCCGATCGAACCGTCTGAGCTCGGTAGGCGGCGGCGTGCGCGCGTTTTTGCCCGGCCGGATGCGGCTCGAAGTGATGGCAGCGGCCCCCGTCAACCGGATTTTCGGCGAAACCAGGCGGCGCGACGTGCGGCTGCTGGCATCGCTCACCACTGTCATTCTGCCCTGGAAGGCCCGTTAAATGCGCAAGACATTCCACCCCGGTTCTTCGCTCGCCGCTCTTACCGTGGCATTGTGCGCACTGCCGCAGACAGCACAGGCCAATGGCTTTCTGGGCACGCCGACCGTCCAGTCGGGCAGCGTCACCTTCGATCGCATTCCTACAAATAGCGAAACCATCACTGTCGCATCGCCGCGCGCAATCATCAACTGGGTGCCCGACGATAATACAGGCACGGCC
>JANPIQ010000312.1:0-4720 GCA_031425075.1 Sphingomonadales bacterium | reverse complement strand
GGCGATATCGTCGTGGGTCAGTCGCTGACTGCCGCTGGCAATATCGGCATTGCCAGCGTCGGCAGCGCCCGTCTGGCGGGCGATGATAATGCCCGGCAGATCGTATCGACCGGCGGCAGCATCACCGTTGCCGCCACCCGTTCGATCACGGGAATTGCAGGAAGCGCGGCGGGCGTGACCGAAGCAGGGTTTGGACGCGTCAACCTCATCGCAGAAGCCGCAGGGCAGGATGTGATCGTTACAAGTGGCGCAGTCACGCAGGCAATGACAATATCGGCGGGTCGGACGATCGACGTGCGTGCGGGCAGCACGGCCCTGGGAAATGGTGCGATCGATATCGTGACCGCCAATGCCGCATCGGGTTCTCTCCTTCTCCTTGCGCAAGCCACCAACCCCGGTGGTGACACGGTTCGCGACGGTGATATCAGCTTGGGTTCGGTAATCGCCGGCACCACGGCGACGATCACCAACACCGCAGGCCTCGGCGTTCCCGGAAGCGCGCTATCGCCAATGCTTACCGGTAACACAGGCGACATTGTCGTGACGGGCACTATCGCTGCAGGACAGCTGATCGCAGTGACTGCCGCAAATGGAGCAACGCTTGGCGGGGCAACTTCGCAAGCGGGAAATATTTTCATCCAATCCAACCAGATCGCTCTCAACGGAGCGGTTATCGCAAATGGCAGCGCGTCCGAGGTGCGGCTGGTCAACCGCGTCGATACAGGCACGACAAGGGTGAATGCGACCATCCTCGGCAATGGTGGGACCGCCAATCAGTTCGTGCTCGACAATACCGAACTCGGCAGGTTGGGCGCAAATCGTGTGGTCATCGAAACGGCGCAACAGGCAAGCGACATTCAGGATGTCGCGATAGGCAGCGAAGGGATTTCGCTGGCGGCGAACGCCGGGCGCAACCGGTTCGAAGTGCTGGCAGTGTCTCCAAACCCGAGCACCGGCCCAAACCCCACGATTGTTCTGAACGGCACATTAGATGGCGGCACGGTCGTGCGCACCATCCAGATTGGCGGCAGCGGCGGGGCGTTTGGCGCTGCCGAAGCGGCCGCCCCTCTGGTGACAAGCGGAGGAATGTCAGGGCGAATTGTGGCTGTACTGACCCGCACGGGAGGGGGTCGCATTCTGGCACCCGCAGCGCACATCGAATTGCGCGCGCAACGGGTGCTGTTCGGCAATGAGGCATTGCGTGCGGCGGTGATTGGATTGGCACCGGCGCAAATAGCCATAGACTTTGTGGCCAACCCCAATTCGTTGCTGTTCGATGCGCTCGATACGTTCGATGCGACCGATGCATCGCAGATTTTCCTGCGCGCCGATCGGTTGACGGTGCGCTACCGCGATTTCGCGTTGTTCCAAAATACTGCCCCGCGAGGAGTAAATGCCGGCATCGCAATCGGTGATGGCACAGGCACGGGTGCAAGACTGTCCTTGTTCAGTACCGGGGCTTTCCCGAGCGACAACGCGTTTGCTTTTTTTGGTACCATCAACAATCTGATGGGGCGGTCGGTCGGGCTTCAATCCGATATGGTCATCCAGTTTGCCGAGCCGGGCGGATCACCGCAGCGGATCAACCAGAATCAATCGCGGTTGAACGGGTGTGTGCTGGGATCACCCGACAAGGGCTGCCTGACGACCGAATCGCCTGCGCCAGCGCTGAAATTGTTCGACGAAAGGCAGCTGCTGCTTCTCAGCGCAGCCGTCGTGACGCCGCTTGAGTTCGATCCGCTTGTTTCTGGCAACAATGAATCTTTGTTTGTCGACTTCGGAGCTTTTGCCGTCGATCCGTCCAGTGACGGCACCTGCGAATCTGGCCAAGGCGAAGCCTGCCCCAAACCCGAAGGAGGCCAGTAATGCGTGTTGCAGCAAGACGCGGGTTCGGCAGCTTGGGTTTGGTTGTGGGTGCCTTCGTACACGCCAGTTCAGCCTTTGCAGCAACGCAGCTCCCCGATCTTTTCGGAGTGGGCCGAAACACTCTGGGCGAAGCCTGCACTGCCCAATTCGACAAGACTGACGCTGCCATCGTGGATCGCGCTTTCGACCGCAGCTATGCAATCAGCTGTCGGGGTGCGGTGGCGACCCGCAAGGTCGGATCGATCCGCATCGTCGAGAACCGTTCCGATTACGTCGCAGCAATCGAAATCACACTGAATTGTGGCAAGGCTCAACGGGTCAATGTCGCCAGAATCGGCGAGGCGCGTGCGCGCAAATGCGTCGACAAGTCGTTAGGCAGTGCCACGATGGTGATCGACTTTGTCCAAGGCGGCAGAGCGTTTTACGGATCGGCCGGGCCATCGCTTGCAGGGCCGCTTGAACAGGCTCTTGCACTGGCATCGGGCGCAATCTTGATCGCGGATACTGACCTCGGGCAGGTCAAGACAAGCTTTTCCGCCGAAACACTGATGGCTTCCGATCAATCGGTGGGCGAAGCAGTTGAAGGCTTCAGTGCCGATGCGGCGTTGCGGCAGGGCATTCGCCTGAACCAGCAGGGGCTGTATGTCGATGCCTCGCGCCTCCTCAACGATGCCATCAGCCGGACCGGTTCAGAAGCGTCGCAAGATATTCTCGGACAGCTTGAGCTTGAGGCCGGTCTGGCAGATTCGAATATCGAGTTCTTCAAATCTGCCGATACGCGGTTTGCGCGCGCGCGCGAATTGTTGGCGACGTCATCTGCTCCGCTGATCCAGCGGAAGATCACCAGCTATGCAGCGCTCCACGACATTAATCGTCGTCAATATCGCGACGCGATTGCCAAGCTCGATTTGCTGGCGAGGCAAGCCGGAACGCAATCGAACCCGCTATCGGATCCGATGACGGTGGCAAATCTGAACATTGCACCCAGAACGTCGGATCGTACCAACGTGACCAGCGTGGGCGGCGATGACAGGCAGGTTTTGCAGCAGCAATTTGTCGACGCGCTCATCGATTGGGCCCGCAGCACCGCGCACCTTGCGTTGGGGCAGGATCAATTGGCCGCCCAGCGGATTGCGAGCGCAAGAGATTCGTTCAACGTGGTAAAGGCGGGGCGCATCGATACAGCGCAAGCGTTGTGGCTCGAAGCCCGGATCGAGCGGCAGGCCGGGCGTATTGCCGCGCGTCGCGGCAATTGGGACGCATCGACTGCTGCATTCGATCGCGCATTATCGGTTTTGCAGGAAGCCCAATCGCGCAACCCGAGCCTTGGCAGCAGCGACCTTGCCACCGCCATGATAGAACGCGCTGATATTTTCACGCGTCGTGGTGCGCCGGTCGACGTCATTGCCGCCGAGTTTGGCAAAGCGCTGGACGTCGTTGCTGAATCGGGAACAAGAGGCACGATCGATCGGTCGGCGATCGATCGTTATCTCAATGCGATCACCAAAGGTGCATCGGGGACGGGCGACCCCGAAATGGTCGATCGCGTGTTCCGTGCCGTGCAGCTTTCGGACGACCCTGCACTGGCACGACAGATCGCGCAGCTGCAATCGGTCGTTTCAAGCGACCCGGTGCTGGCTTCGCAATTTCGCGAACGGACTGATCTCAGCAAGGAACTGACCGCGCTCAGATATCAGATTACCCAAGGCACGATCACCGATCCCGCATTGGCCGAGCGCCGCCGCCGAGAGATGGAGGCAAGGCTTGCAGAACTCGACAATCAATTGGCAGGCGACAATCGTTTCCAGGCGATTGACGATACACCGGCCACCGTCAAGGAGATCGCATCTGCGCTGAGCGAGGGCGAAGTCTATTTCAAGCTCGCCACCTTTCGGCGCGGCAGTTACGGCATCGCGATCACACCAAGCGATGCGGTCGTTTATCGGATAAACAGCAGCAGCGACAGTCTTGCCAAGCTCGCCAAGGGTCTGCGCGAATCGATCCTCCCACGTCAATCTGGCGATAAGCTGGTGATCCCTCGCTACAGCGTGGGTCGCGCAAATCTGTTGTTCGAAAACCTTGCCGGACCCGCAGCAACGCGGCTGGTATCGGCCAAAAGAATTATCGTCGATCCCACGGGCCCGCTGCAAGTCATTCCCATCGGAATCCTGGTGACCGATCGCCGCAATGTAGAGGCATATGTGGCCCGATCGCGGCAAAGCGAGACGAGTTACGAACAGGTCGCGTTCCTCGCACGCAGTGCCGAGATTGCGACCGCCCTGTCGCCGCGTTCATTCCTGGCCGCTCGGAAGCAGCCCCCATCGGCGGCGCTTAACCGGTTCATTGGCTTTGGTGAACATCGCTTGCCTACAGAGGCGCTGTTGAACGCGATTGTGCCGTTCAGCACATCGACCGGATGCACGGTTGACGGGCAAGGGCTGGCGAACAGCTACTACCAGCCTGCAATCGGTCCGATCAGCAGTGAGGAACTCCGGATCGCCGCTACCGAGCTCAACGCTACAGGGGCACCGATTGTGACGGGGGATCGCTTTACAGATCGCGACGTATCCGAACGCACCGATCTGGCGCAATACGGCGTGATCCATTTTGCGACGCACGGCTTTGTCGAGGGAAACTGGCTCGATTGCCAGAAATCGCCGCCATCGCTGCTGACATCGCTTTCGCCGACAGGTTCGGACGGGGCGCTGACAATCGACGAGATTGCGCGGCTGAAGCTCGATGCGAATCTCGTTTTCCTTGCGGCTTGCGATACTGCAGCAGGCGTGGAGGACAAAGAGCTTGCGCGTGCGTCGGGCCAGGAAGAGGCTGGCGGGTCGCTCGAGGGCAAGGTCGT
>JANPIQ010000311.1:0-9292 GCA_031425075.1 Sphingomonadales bacterium | reverse complement strand
GATCATCGCGGCGGCATCATACGGTTTGATTGCGGCGACGGGATCGATCCCGCAATGGATTGCGGTCGGGTTCGGTGTCTACGCCGTATACTCATGGGCAACGACACTGCGGTTTCGTGATCCGCCTGCATTCGAATTGATTTGGGGAACCCCCGCATTCATCTGCACCGCGTTGGGATACGGACTCGTCTCATTCCAGAGCTATGCCGTCAGCTTTTGGGCGGCACCCTATGCCGAACGCGTGCTGGGCGTAACCAAGGCCGAAGCGGGGTTGTTCATCGGCGTCGCTGGCGCACTGGCGGGGCTGATCGGGGTCGTAATGGGCGGGCGGATCGCCGACGCCTTGCGCAAACGCAATCCATCGGGGCGGATTTTAGTATCGCTGTTTGGCCCGATGATCGGGCTGGTCCCGTTCGTGATCGCCTTCACGACGAGCAGCCCGACCGTTCTGTTTGTCGCCCATTTCGCGGCAGCGATCTTTACCAGCGCGGCGCTCGGGGGCGCTGCTGCTACGACGCAGGATCTGGTGCTGCCCCGGATGCGCGGCGTGGCGACCGCGACGTTCTTCCTTGCGACGACGCTCACCGGGCTTGCGCTCGGGCCGTATATGGCGGGGCAGGTTTCAACGATGACGGGCAATCTTGCGATCGGGATCCTGTCGGTCATGGCTGTTGCGCCGATCTCCGCCGGACTGCTGATCTATGCCTATCGCGTGCTGCCCAAAGCGGAAACGAGCGTTCTCGACCGCGCCCGTGCAGCAGGCGAACCAGTTTAGATCGCCTCGACTTTGCGGCCGATCGCGAAATAAGTAAGGCCTGCGCGTGCCACTTCGTCAGGCCTGTACACATTGCGCAGGTCGACAAGATTTGGCGTTGTCATCAGCGCAGCCAACCGCGCCAGATCGAGCGCGCGAAAGGCATCCCATTCAGTGACAAGCGCCACGGCGTCAGCGGCTTCTGCCACCGCATAGGGATCTGTTGCATAGTCGATGCCGGGCATCAGGACGCGCGCCGCGTCCATCCCTTCAGGATCATAGGCGATCACCGAGGCACCGGCGTCGATCAGCGACTGGACGATGGCGAGTGACGGGGCATCGCGCATATCGTCGGTATTCGGTTTGAAGGTGAGCCCCAAAAGACCGACGCGTTTGCCGCGCGCGTCGCCGCCCATGGCGTTGATGATCTTGCGTCCCATCGCACGTTTGCGGCTGTCATTCACCTTGACCACCGCTTCGACAACGCGAACGGGCGTATCGAAATCCTCTGCAGTTTTAAGCAATGCGAGGGTGTCTTTGGGAAAGCACGACCCCCCATAACCCGGCCCGGCGTGAAGGAACTTGCCCCCGATCCGGTTGTCGAGCCCGATGCCGCGAGACACATCCTGGATATCGGCACCGACCGCTTCGCACAGATCCGCCATTTCGTTGATAAAGGTAATTTTGGTCGCGAGGAATGCGTTCGCTGCATATTTGATCAACTCGGCGGTCCGCCTGCTGGTAAAGATGATCGGCGCTTCGTTGAGAAACAGCGGACGGTAAATTTCGCGCATGACCGATTGTGCGTGCGAAACGTCGGTCCCGATGACGATCCGGTCAGGGCGTTTGAAATCGCCGATCGCAGCGCCTTCGCGCAAGAATTCGGGGTTGGACACGACATGCCATTCATTGCCGGGGGCAACCTCGCGCAAGATCCGTTCAACTTCATCGCCGGTTCCCACAGGCACGGTCGATTTGGTAACGACGACCATCGGCTTGGACGCTGCCGCAGCAATGTCACGCGTCGCCTGATAGACATAGGACAGATCGGCATGGCCATCGCCGCGTCGAGACGGAGTGCCGACCGCGATGAATATAGCGTCGGCATCGCCCACCGCTGCTGCAAGATCGGTCGTAAAGTGGAGCCGGTCAGCGGCCACATTGCCAAGCACCAGAGCCTCAAGGCCGGGTTCGTAGATTGGCATGATGCCAGCGCGCAGCGCATCGACCTTGGTCGCATCAAGATCGACGCACGTGACCCGATGCCCGAAATCGGCAAAGCAGGCGCCTGACACAAGGCCGACATAGCCTGCACCGATCATCGTAATTTTCATGTGTATCCACCCAATCCTGTTCACTTCGGCTTTAAGCGCGAAGCGCTGAAACGAAAAGGGCCGGTCTTTCGACCGGCCCTTCGCGCTCAATCCGAAGATCGAATGGCTTACATGCCCGAGCCTGGACCGTAGGTGATTTCCACCCGGCGGTTCTGAAGTTCGCGCACGCCGTCGGCGGTGTCAACGCGCGGGGCGCTTTCACCAAAGGCCTGCGTCGACATGACGCCGCCTGGAATGCCGCGACCTTCGAGGTACGAACGGACCGACGCGTTGCGGCGTTCCGAAAGACCAACGTTGTAGCGTGGCGAACCCGACTTATCGGCGTGACCAGCCAGCATGACCTGCGCATTGCCGCAATTGGTGTACTGCGAAACCGCGCTATCGAGGATCCCCGATGCTTCGGCGGTGATATCCGAACGATCCCATTCGAAGAACACGATGTACGGCCCCGGTGTGCACACCGCAGGTGGCGGTGGCGGCGGTGGGGGTGCGACATCGACCGGCGGTGGTGGCGGAGGTGGTGGGGGCGGGGGTGCCGCTGGCTCACCAAAGTTATAGATCAAGCTCGCGAGCAAGCTGTGCGACCGATAACGACCATCAAGCGAACGACCGGCAAGATCGATATAGTTGACTTTGTCGGCGTTGAAGAAACGATACTTCAAACCAATGTCGACATTTTCAGACAATGGCGTGCGTACGCCGGCAATTGCCTGCCATGCAAACCCTGTATCTGAGTCGTCGAGCGAGCGACCGAAATCGTTGACCGCAAAATAGTCCTTCACGCGGGCAACACCAACGCCGCCACCAACGAAACCGCTGATGCCATCGTCATTGCCAAAGTCGAGAAGACCATTGACCATGAAGCTGAGAACGGTGGTTTCACCGCCAGCACCCGGGAAACGAGCCGGCAATTCGTTCTGAATGCCGCCGGTTGGAAGACGGCTTGGCAGCGTAACCGACGTTGTCAGCGCGCTGATTTCAGCAGACTTGTACCCGACTTCGGCTTCGAGCCGGAAACCGCCAAAGTCATAGCCGATGATGCCATCGACATCATAGCCCTTCTTGTGGTCGAGCGTGTAGGCGTTGTTGACCGCGCCGACATCGAACTCGCCGTCTTCGACGATCATTCCGCCGCCTTCGATACCGATGTACCAGGCGTCGTCGCGCGCGAGTGCGGGCGAGGTAATGGCGGTCGTAGTAAGCGCCAAAGCAATGGCTAGCTTCCGCATAGGAATCCCCTTTCAAAAGTAACTCGAGATTGCTGTAACGCCCTATCGAATGCTTTTGGTCCATGCAAGACGCGAAATATCTTATACTGTTGCCATATTGCATCAGTCCTTGTGATGAATGCGCCAAATCAGTGCGATCTGGCTGGTATCAGATTTCGATCAATCCGTGCATGCGGAGCCGATCGAGAATTGCCGCTATACTGGCGCGGGCTTCGGTATCGACCGTGGTGCCCGCAATCGGATCAGCGACCGCCGCGAGCCTTTGCCCCACCAACTGCTTGCCACCAATGCGCAGGATCGACGCGTCGAGCCGTCCGATCTCCCAGCCCGACGGGGTCATGCGAACAGTGACAGAATCGGCTACAGACCATATCGCCATCCCCACAGGCGCTGCGGAAAAGCGCCAGCCCCCCACCGTCCAGAACGCAATTTGATCGGCACGGCCGGCCCACGCCCCCTGCGGCGATGGCCCCACAATCCATCCCTGGCCAGGCACAGGCGATGCCGGGATTGCGGCAGGAGCAACCGACTGCACAACGGGGGACAGCAACACATCGGTGAGCGTCAAGGCTTCGTTATGCGTCACGTCCTTTTGCGCTTGCCCCGTCGCAAGCAATGGGATTGCAAAGCGCGCGGTGGTTTCAGACATGAATTTTTCCCTTCAGAGTGGCAGTTGAACAGCTGCGGGACGCGATCGGGCGAACTGTCCGATCTGCACGATCGAAAAAACGATGCTCGTTGCGCCTGCTGCGATATCGACAGCCCGATCTAGCGCTGTGTAGGCAAACACCGCCCCGCCGGTCTGCGCGATGCGCACCGTGCCCACACTCGGCACGGCTGTGACTTCATAAAGTTCGATCTCTTCGCCCAGCGGCACGTCCACGCCGTCGGGCCATGACCATCCGGCCCTGCTTCGCCGGATCCAGCGGACCTGGGTATCGCCTGCTCCCTCCCAAGTGGCACGCACATGGCATGGCGAAAGGGGGCGCACTGCGCGTCCTTCGACCAAGATCGACGCGATGATCGGATCGGCATCGCCAATGCCGCTGGCCATTATCGATATATTGTCGCCGATCTCGGCTGCAATTGCGACAAGACTGTCGGGGTCCAGCAGGCCGAAAAACTCGCCGGTGCCATGTCCGCCCGATGCATGATCGGTGCCCCGACGCCCCCTCAGCAGCCGCGACAAACGCCACACGCCAGCGCCGAGCGGAACCGCGCGTCCGAACTGGATCACTTCATCGCCTACAATCGCAACATTTTCCCCCCGAATGAGCGCGGCATCGTCAGCGTCATTCAGATCCATCCCCGGATTGACCATGGTGACATCGACCGAACTTGTATCGTCGAAGATCGTCGCTGGCCCGCCAGGGAGCATGGTAAGCGTTGCGCCCATCACCGCTGGCGCCGCCGTGCTGCCCGCATCGATCCAGCTTTGCCCATTATCGCGGCTGACCGAAAGCGATGCCCTCCGCCAGCCCGGCGATACGCCCGCCGCTGCCACCGCGATTTGCGGCATTGTGGCTATGCCATCACTTAGCGGCGGAAGATCGATCACCGCCAGACGTGTCGGGCCGTGCGCGATGTCGGCTTCGCTGACATGACGCCCCGGGTCCGCATGATACAACAGCGATCCTGCGATGTGGCGAACAAGATCGATTTCGATCGCGCCAGCCGAAAATGCCGTTCCCCGGATGCGCCACTGCCCTGCCTGACGGGGAAGAGTGATCAGCCGACCCGGCTGCAACGCCAACCGCCGCGGCGGCAGCGCGATGCGCGCGGTCAGCCGCTGGCCCCAGGCGCGCGAAAGCTGTGCCTCGCAGTAACGCCGGGCTGCGGCTGCATCGAGCGTTGCCGGAAGGTCGATCCGATCGGTTCGCCGCGCCCCGCCATCGCGCCGCGCAGTCTGCGTCGCGGGGAGATAATCGCGCGACGCATCATAATAGGCCAGAGCCAGTGCTTCTGGCTGCTGCGCCGCGCTCCGCTGCGCAACGGCAATTGGATCGGCTCGCGCCACGCCGGAAATGCTTCCCAATTCGGCTTCGACCACGGAAACTGCCGGACCTGCGACATCGCTGAGCATCATCGTCACGCCATCGTCGCGCAGGGACAGGGCAAACACACTTGAAAGGCCTTCGATCGCCCCGCGCACCGAATCTCCTTCGGCGGCATATCCGCCGATGCTGGCCGCAACATCGGTGGCCAGGTAAGGTGCCAGATCGGCGGCAATCATTCCGATTCCGACCGCGCCCTCATCACCGATGACTTCGAACGACAAAGAAGGAATGCGATTGCCATAATCGCCAAGCTGGAAATCTTCGAACACCGCATAGGCGATCCCGCGATAGGCTGGCGCAGACCCTGCACCCTCGGCGGCGGCAATCAGCGGATCGACCGGCTGATCGCCGCTGCCATAGTGCAACCGGAACCCGGTTTCGGTTTTGAAATCGCCAGCGTCGCCCCGCAGCAGCTTGCCATCGGCCCAGATCCGCCCGACCCGAACGATCGGCCTCGCCGAAAGCGCAACGGCGAACGAGGCGGCATAGCTGTAAACGGTGGTTTTGGGGCGGCCTTTGCCACTGCCCTGTTTCTTGCGTGTTTCGATCAAATCGGTTGACCAGATGACTGTGCCCGACACGCGCATCGCGCCGAAAATCTTCGGGATCGCGCTGCCATAGGTCGAACTTTGCACCGACAGCGCGTTGAGCCGTGGTCCACGCCGGCCCTTGGGGGCCAGAAGGCTTTGATCGACGCGATTGCCGATCGCTGCCCCCAGCGCAGCACCGATCGGCCCGCCAATCAGCCCGCCGACGGCACCAAGCACGAGAGTTGCCATTGTTCAGCTTCCTTTGGTTTGCGCCCACGCGCCGACCATCGGCCACAGCAGCGGGCCCGGTGTTTCGACCACACGGCGCAGCCGGGCATCGGCATGGATCAGCGCCGCCCCGCTCCAGATGCCAAGATGGAATTGATGCGGCCCGGCTTCGAGCAGCAACACATCACCGCTGCGCAGGTTCGACCAGCGTCGCGCGCACACCGCATCCATCATTACGGACCAGCTCTGGCTGGTGCCGCCGCGCATCGCATATCCTGTGGGCGCGACATTCTCACGCCCGATCACGCGGGCGATCAGCCCGACACAATCGATGCCGGTTGCAGGATCGCGTCCGTGCAGGCGAAACCGCGTGCCAATCAGTGCGCGGGCGCGGTGGGTACGCGAGTTATAGGGCATAGCGGGTCAACAGGTCGTTGCCGGGCAGGTGTGGTTCGCCCTGAAAGTTGATGGCATTGGCAAAACGTGTCTTGCAGGTTGCAAACCGGCGGTCGCAGCCTTCGGACAGTTCGGCACGTGTCGCAGCCAGTGGCGCAAACGCAGGTGGCTCGCGTAGCGTCAGCGTGGTGCCGGCCGACGCAGCGATCACCGATATGAGGCCAGCATTGGGGCCGTCGATCCAGCGCAGCCGTCCAAACCCGTAAATGCCGTCAGCGGCTGACCGGTCGAGCGTCACGACGGCGTCCGCAACGGACATGACCACAACCATCTGTCGCCGCCCCGCCATATCGATCCGGCAGCGCGGATCGCCAAGGCTCGCGCGGCAATCGGGACTGGTTTCTTCGCACACCGGCGCTTCCAGCAGGCTGGCGGGCCCGCGCAAATCGACGCGGAACGCTCCACCCTCGGTTTCGACCGTTCCCAATTCGCCGCGCACCAGCGGCAGGGCTTCGCCCTCGGACTGGGTCCAGTCGACGATGGCAAGACCAAGCGCAGCGCCATCCCAGCGCCCTGCGAGAAAATCTTCGGCGCGCAATGCGTCGCTGGAGAGTGCGCCTGTCAGTTCGACGCTGTCGGCATCGAAGCCATCGCTGCGCTCGATGGCCGACGGGATCATGCCAGGGGCTGCGCGGTAGCACAGCCCGCCGCGCCACAGGTCGCCATCATGGCTGGTGAAACCCAATGTCACCCCGTCGCGCCGGTCGATTTTCCACAAGAAAGCGGTGGTCGTGAGTTCGGGGTCCAGAAATGCCGCCATTGCTTAACACTCCCGCACTTCGATCAGCGGTACCGATGCGGCGTCTCCCGCCAGGAATGTTGTGGCGTCGATCTGAAGGCTGTCTTCGGCAAAGCGCACAGCGACATCGAACAGGCAATCGGCCTCGATCGCCAAACCCGATACGGGCGCGGCGG
The DNA here is from genome assembly GCA_031425075.1 of Sphingomonadales bacterium. GTDB lineage: Bacteria > Pseudomonadota > Alphaproteobacteria > Sphingomonadales > Sphingomonadaceae > Aquisediminimonas. Next base: position 1,789 of record JANPIQ010000311.1, on the reverse strand, counting down.
CAAACACGATCTCGCCTCGATCAAGGGTCCATCCCGTTGCCACATTGCCGTCGATCCGCACCACCACACTGCCCGCCACAGGACGGGTTAGCGGGCGGGCCTCGGCGTCCTCCCCGGTTCCGTAGCGCTTGACGAGCGCGAACCGAGTTCGCACGCCATCGCCTGTCCCAAGCCGCTGCGCAAGCGCCTGATGATCGAGCGGATCGCGGAAGCGGAACGCCTTTGCCGCACCCCGCCGCGCGCGGAAAAACCCGATCAGCGTTTGCAGATCGGCCTCGCTCCGCACGCCTGGCCCGGCATCATAGCGCATCCGGGCGTTCGCCCAATCGCTGTTGCGCTGCTCATGCCCTGAACCACTGGTCACGATCGCGGTTGAAAACCCCGCGCTCACCACCGCTTCGCGGCCAAGTGCCAAGGGAAAGCTGACATCGTCGAAGGCCTGCACCGGGGGTTCTCCTTGATTGAAATGGGTGAATCCGTCGCGCGTGACCTGCGGCAGCGCCCAGATGAAGGTTTCGGCCACTCCGCGCGCGACCGCAGCGTTGGCAGCGGCTTCGATCTCGCGCCATTGGGCGGTATCTTGTGGCAGCAGCACAAAGCCCGACAGATAATGCTGGTCACGGGCCGGATAGCCGAGCCGCGACGTCATTTCCGAAACGCCACCCGCCGTCGCGCCGCGATTGCCGCCGGTGACCCACTCATAATCTTCGAGCTGGAGAATATCGAACGCTGGCGAGGCCCAGCCCAAAGGCACATTGGCGCGCTTGAGGTCGGGGGCCGAGGCGTCGAGCACGGTCGGCAGGTAGACGAGCAACAGGCTTTCACAGGTGGGGTGATCGATCCTTACGGCGGCAACCACCGAAAGCGTCGCCTGCGCAAGAATGACCCCCGCAGCATCAAGCAACGCCTTTTGGGCAGTCGTCAGGCTTGTCGACCGCACGTCGGCAATATTGACCGGCGATCCACCCAGTGCCGCTTTGGCCGCGTCGTCATACAGGCAGATCCGCCCATCGGGCAGCACCCACCACCATGGCTCGCCAACCTGAAAACGCGGGGCGTGGCCTGCTGCGACGGCAATCTGCATGAACGCGCGCGCTACCGCTTTGAGATAATCGACTGCCTCGGCCTGCGCCGGAGACAGCAGTACCGATGGCGGCGTATAGCCCGTCCACGCCGGATCGCCGTTCCACGCGCGCTGTTTCCAGTCACCCGGACAATGCGCGTCGAACAGCTCGAAACTGAGCGACATGATCAGGCTGTATCCCAGCGCCTTTGCCCGCGCAGCGAAATCCACATGCCACGCCGAGCACGCGACATTGAGCGCGCCGCCGGTCAGGCTCGCCAGATACGCGCTGCCCTGTCGTTCGAGCCGGAAATAATGGCTCATCCCGACATAGTGATTGATGCTGCCGCGATACCCCAGCTGGAGGATGTTGCGCAGCAGCCGCGCGGGCGTCTGGTTGTACGCATCGTCATAGCCTGTCGCCATCGAAAGACCGTGCGGCGGCACCATCGCCTCGCCGATCGCAAGCACCGATCCCGACCCGTCGCACACCATATCGGTTAGCGTCACCCAAGCTTCGACAGGCGCGGCAAGCGGTGCGTCGGTCGCGGTGAAGCCTGTCGGCACCAGCGAGATGAACATCCGATCGACATCGCCTGCCCACACCGGATCGGCCTCGCCCAGCAGCAGGAACCCACCATCGAGCGCGCCGAAATCGAGGCTGACCACTGCGTTCGTGGGTGACCCGTTGGCATAGTTCCACAGCCGCACGAACCAGCTGCGCGG
>JANPIQ010000310.1:0-3569 GCA_031425075.1 Sphingomonadales bacterium | reverse complement strand
GCGCCGGGTGGATAGCGATCGTTGCGCTGAGATCGACTTTAGCGCGCCTGCCGTCGTCCCATAGCAGTTCGACCGCCTGCGGCCCCGTGACCGCGACCGACATGATTTTCCCAATGCTCATTCCGCTGCTCCGCTGAACTGAAGCCATTTCGCTTCAAGCAATTCCCTGTTCGCCGCTGCCCAATCGAGCGCTTCGCACAGATCGACTTTGCCGCTCGATTGCAGAACCTCGAGCGTGGCAATCGCGATTTGCGCCGACCCGTCCCTGGCCAGAACATGAAAATGCGGCGGATTGTGACCGGCAAAATACATCGCAATCTCCGAACTGGAAAAACGGATCAGACGCGGCATTCGCTAAGGATAGTGCAACCGTTGCACTGACACAAGTCAGATGACAGACGAAAAAAGGGGGCCGTATCGCTGCGACCCCCTTTCGGTGTTTGCAGTGGTTGCGAACCTTTAGTCGTCGGACTTCAGGAATGCCGGAACGAAATCGGGATCGCCACCTTCCGCACGTTCAGGGCGCGGGCCACGATCACCGCCACCGTCACGGCGGGGTCCACGACCACGGTCTCCACCGCCACCGCCATCACGGCGCGGGCCACGATCACCATCACCACGGGGACCACGGTCGCCATCACGACGCGGGCCGCGCGGGCCACGGTCTCCGCCTTCACGCGGTTCGCGCGGTGGGCGGGTGTCTTCCAACTCGGCCCCTGTCTCCTGATCGACGACGCGCATCGACAGGCGCACCTTGCCGCGCGGATCGATCTCGAGCACCTTGACCTTGACGTCCTGGCCTTCGGACACGACGTCGGTGGGCTTTTCGACACGTTCGTTGCGCATTTCGGACACGTGGACGAGACCGTCCTTGCCGCCCATGAAATTCACAAACGCCCCGAAATCGACGATGTTGACGACCTTGCCGTCATACACCTTGCCGACTTCGGCTTCCTCGACGATGCCGCTGATCCACTTGCGCGCAGCTTCGATCTGGCTGATGTCGGATGATGAGATCTTGATCAGGCCTTCATCGTCGATATCGACCTTCGCACCCGTCGTGGCGACGATTTCACGGATGACCTTGCCGCCGGTGCCGATGATGTCGCGGATCTTCGCCTTGTCGATCTGCATCGTTTCGATTCGGGGGGCGAATTCCGAAAGCTCGGTGCGCGTTTCGCTCATCGCCTTGGCCATTTCAGCCAGGATATGCGCGCGACCGTCCTTGGCCTGGTTTAATGCGGCTTCAAAGATTTCGCGCGTGATGCCCGCAATCTTGATGTCCATCTGCATCGTGGTGATGCCTTCGGACGTCCCACCGACCTTGAAATCCATATCGCCTAAATGATCTTCGTCGCCGAGGATGTCCGACAGAATTGCGAACTCCTTGCCTTCGAGGATCAAACCCATTGCGATGCCACTGACAGGGCGCTTGATCGGCACGCCTGCATCCATCATCGCAAGCGACCCGCCGCAAACCGACGCCATCGACGATGAGCCATTGCTCTCGGTAATATCGCTGGTGATACGGATCGTATAGGGGAATTCGTCCTTGGTCGGCAGCACGGCCTTCAAGGCACGCCAGGCAAGCTTGCCATGGCCGATGTCACGCCGCGACGGCGCACCGAACCGGCCGACTTCGCCGACCGAGTATGGCGGGAAGTTATAGTGCAGCATGAAATTGCCGTACGACAGGCCATTGAGACCATCGACCATCTGTTCGGCATCCTTGGTGCCCAAGGTGCAGGTCGCGATCGTCTGCGTTTCGCCACGCGTGAACAAGGCAGAGCCATGCGCGCGGGGCAGGAAATGCGTTTCGGCGACGATCTGACGGATCTGTGTGGTCGTGCGACCATCGATCCGCTTGCCGGTCTTAAGGATGGCACCGCGAACGATTTCGGCCTCGAGCTTCTTGACGAGCTTGTTCGCCGCCATCTGATCCTGCGGTGCGGCATCGGCGAACGCGGCCTTTGCCTTGGCGCGGGCTTCGTTCAGCGCGTTCGACCGTTCGGACTTGTCGACCAGCGTGTAAGCGGTTGCAATGTCATCGCCGATCAGTTTCTTCAACTTGTCCTTGGCCGCCGACAGATCGGCCTGTTCGGCCATCGCCCAAGGCTCCTTGGCTGCCTGTTCGGCGAGCTTGACGATTGCCTTTACGACTTCCTTGCAGGCGTCGTGCGCGAACATGACTGCACCGAGCATGATCTCTTCCGAAAGTTCATTGGCTTCGGATTCGACCATCATGACTGCATCATACGTCGCTGCGACGACCAGATCGAGATCGCCGTCGGCAACCTCCTGATCGGTCGGATTGAGGATATATTCGCCGTTCAGATAGCCGACGCGTGCTGCGCCGATCGGCCCCATGAAAGGCACACCCGAAAGTGTCATCGCAGCCGATGCCGCGATCAACGCGAGAATATCTGGCTCGTTTTCGCCATCGTAGCTCAACACCTGGGCAATGGCGTTGATTTCATTGTAAAAACCCGCCGGGAAGAGCGGGCGCAACGGGCGATCGATCAGCCGCGAAACGAGTGTTTCCTTTTCGGTTGCACCGCGTTCGCGCTTGAAAAAGCCGCCGGGAATGCGCCCAGCAGATGAATATTTTTCCTGGTAGTGGACGGTAAGGGGAAAGAAATCCTGTCCTTCTTTCACCGATTTTGCGGCGGTAACGGCGCACAGCACCACAGTTTCACCAAGGCTTGCCATCACGGCACCATCGGCCTGACGGGCAACCTTGCCGCTTTCGAGGGTGAGCGTCTTGCCGCCCAGCTCGATGCTTACAGTTTTGGTATCGAACATCTATTTTCCTTCAGCCCCGCGAGCCCAATGCTGCGGGGGCCTCCATTTTTGCAGACGTCCGGCCTGCAAGCGGTCGGGGCGCTTCACCGGCCCCTATTCGCCTCGCCGAATTGCGGGGCTGATCTGGATATGAAAAGAGCGCCCGCAGGCGCCCTTTTGCTTACTTGCGAAGGCCAAGCTTCGCGATGAGATCGGCGTAACGCGCATTGTCGATCTTCTTAAGATAATCGAGCAGCGAACGCCTGGTATTGACGAGCGTCAGAAGACCGCGGCGCGAGTGATTGTCCTTCGCGTGCGTCTTGAAATGCTCGGTGAGATTGGCAATGCGCTCGGTCAAGATCGCAACCTGCACTTCGGGCGAACCGGTATCGCCTTCGTGGCGGCCATGTTCGGTAATCAGCGCAGCCTTGCGCTCGATCGTGATCGTCATTCGTTTTCCTTCGACATCGGCTGTTACACATTAAAGCCGCGTTCGACCGTCAAGGTCCCGCCAAAGCAATCCACCAGTGCAACCGGAATTTCATCCAGCATGGCAAGGTGAAGGCCGTTGGCTGCGGCAATCCCGGAGAGAACCCGACCGTTGCCGATCAGCCTTGCCTGTTCCGGGGTAAGGGCAAGTGCCGGGATGTCGTCCAGCGCCGTCCTTATCGGCAAGAGGATGTCCTCTAGGGCGCGCGCCTTAGCCTTTTCGAAGAGGAAGTCCAGCGAAATCGCCCGTTTAAGGCCGAACGGCCCAGCCTTGGTGCGGCGGAGCATCGTGACATGAC
>JANPIQ010000309.1:0-6688 GCA_031425075.1 Sphingomonadales bacterium | reverse complement strand
CGCCCTGTGCCCGGGCGTCGTCAATTGCGAGGTTCCCGGTTGTCGCCGTTAACGTGAGAGCGCCGCCAACAGCTTCGATCGGTTCGCTTCCCAGCGCATCGATCTGGCCCGCCAGCACGGTCACATCATTCTGCGCGATGACTCGGCCGAGTGTGGCCAGACCGTTGCTGCTCGATGTGATCGATACATCGCTCCCGGCGCCAGCCGATGCCCATAGTCGGTTGAAAACGCCCCCACCTGCATCTGTGCCAGTAATATCATTCACTGCCGAGATCGAAACAGCGCCGGTCGTCGAGAATATGCCGCTGGCCGCAGTGCCGGTGCCAAGCCGTGTCGAGACATCGGACGTAATGGTAATCGTCCCGACCGATGCCGGGGCAAGCCCGGCATTGACCGACCCTGTTACAATCAGATCGTCTGTGCCACCCGCTTTGGTCAGCGTTGCCAATGTCCCGGCGTTTACCGTGCCTGCCGTAAGACCGCCGCTGGTGGTTTCCACATCGATCGCACCGGCAATTGCGCTGATCGAACCGATGTTGAGACGTGCCGCATCAATTGTAATCTGTTCAGCTGCGGTCAGGCTGTTTGCGGTGAATTCGCCGCCCGCCGCAATGTCGATGTCCGATGCTGCGCCCGTCGTCGTGGCACTGATCAGCGAGACGACACCCGTCGATGTCAAATTCAGGCTGTTGATCGTGCTGACAGCACCCAATGCGGCGATGCTGGCGCTCGACGCGCTGGTGGTAAGCGTGTCGGCGGTAACGGCGCCCAGTGAAATGCTGCCAGTGCCATTGATGATTGACACACCCGACAAAGGCGCGCCAATGTTGGTGCTGATCAACTGGGTATTAGCGCCGAAATCCACAGCCCCGTTGGCGGTGCCGAACAGCGTCTGCCCCGCTATAGCCCCGTCGCTGTTCGAAATCAGCCGAAGCGAGCCAAGGCCCGAAATGACGCCTCCGCCCGCGGTGAGTTGAAAATCTACGTCGTTGCCCGCTTGCTGGAGCGTCGGCGCGCCTGCTGTGCCTAATGTAATGTTTGCTGCGTCGATCCGATAATCAGCCCCTGCGGTAACGTTGCCGGTGACAATGGCCCCGGCAGCAGCGTCGATTACCACATCGACCAGAGCATTGGCGGTGCCGACGACGACATCGGCAGCGGTCGATGTCAGCTCCACGCCGCCAGCTGCCGATGACGCCGTGTCAACAGTAATGCTCGACCCTGCAATTTGAACGGTGCCGTTAGCCAAAAACTGACCAGCCGAGAACGCACCGGCAGAGGTGACAATTGCCCCAGCACCAACCCCTGTGATTGCAACGTCGTTCAGTTGGGTTATCCCGCCCGATGCGATCGATAGCGGGTTACTCACGGTAATGTTTCCGTTGGCCGTGACCGAAGTTGCGCTTACCGATAGGCTGTCGGCAACCACGGTTCCAAGCTGCGCCGCAGCAGCCGATGTGATCGCCACTCCGCTGACCAGAGTCATCATGCTCAAACTGCGCAGCGTCGAATTCGACGCCAGATCGATCACGCCACCATTGGTTGTGGTGATCGACGTTGTCCCACCGCCTGCAGCATCATCCAGATCGGTGTTCGACGTCAGCGTGAGCGCGGCAGCACCGGCCGATGTTGCAATGCCTTGGGCACCGGCGGACAGCATGATATCAGCTTTGGCCGTTTGCTCGACGGCAGACGCTCCGCCCAGGCGCACGCCCAGCGCGGTCACGCTATAATTTGCGCCTGCGTCTATTGCCCCGGAAACCGAAGCAACACCGGCCGATGCAGAAACAGTCAAATTTCCGCCAGTCGTTGCAGTGCCAAGCCCGAGCATGGCTGTTTGCGACAGGATCGAAACAGCGCCGTTCGCGGCATTCAGTTGCGCCACCGACACAGCCCCATCGGCTGCAATAGCGATCGCCGGTGTGCCCCCTGACGCACCGGCGGTAAGTGCACCTGTGGTTGTCAGGCTGTTGGCGTTGCCAAGACCATTAAGTGCAATAAACCCGCCATTATCGGCGGCCACTGCCCCTGCAATATCGACATTGCCGAGGTTGCGCACCGCCACTGTGCCCGCCGTCCCCGATGCACTGACCGATCCACCGATCGTCGCGCCGGTTTCAAGCACAGTCGCAGCCGCAATCGTGATGCTGCTTGCCGCATCGGACTGATTGCCGATGAACACGCGGCCACCGTCTGCCGTTGCGGTCAGCGAGGCACCCGGATCGACCGACAGCAGCGTGCCGACAAGTCCCGCAGATGCTGCGGCTGCCAGCTTGATCGATTGTGCGCTTACGGTCCCGTTGGCAAGCAGCCTGGCCGAACCGATTGTCGTACCTGCGCCAACGGTGATCGCAATCGGGCTCCCGGGGGCAAAGCCCAGCGTCACATCCTGCGCCGCAATCAGCGCAACTTCGCCCGACCCTGCTGTGATCGTCTTGCCAGACGTCAGGTCCTGCGCCACCGCGATCATGCCGCCAGACGCGGTGATCTCCCCGGCACCCGATACCAGATTGATTGCTCCGGCAGTGTCCGCATTGGTCAGCGCGAAGCTGCCATCGCCGTCGAGGAAATCGGTCGATCCGACCGCTGCGGTCGAAAGGACCAGGCTACCACCGGTAAACGTTCCCGCCGCACCGAACATGATCCCGCTTGGATTGACGAGCCAGACCGAAATATTGCTCTGGCTGTTGAGATCTCCGTCGATAACCGATGGCGCGGCTGTGACGACACGGTTGAGAACCGAATAGGCCGCCACATTGTCCGCGGTGATAAAATTGACGCTCGTCCCGGCCCCGATATCGAACGTGTCCCAGTTGATGACGCTGTTTGTGTCCATCAAATCGACGATCGTGTTGGTCAGGCTGGTTTGATCGATCGTTGCGCTGCCGGCCTCGACCATTCCATTGGTTGGCTGCGACTGGGCATGCGCTGCACCCGGTGTCAGAACGGAGACGGCACCAATCAGGCTCGTCGTGGCTATCAGCCGTGTTCGGGCAAGCAGCGTGAAGCCTAAGCGGGGGCGTTCGGCACGGGCGCGGAAAATGCTCATTGACCTCTCCTCCAGGGTAGGAGTTTTGTCGTCAGCGAAAATATCAGGCGTTCGGGTGGTTTGCGTTCATCGGAGGCGAGTGCCAGCTTGAGCGGCTTGGCAAATGTGACGTCGAAGATGAACCGGTTGCTGGCGACGACACGGACGCCCCCGCCGACCGAATCGAGCGTCCGCCCGGTTTCGATGGTAATGCGATCGCGGTTCCAGATGCGAATATTGTCGTAGAAAGTCGAAAGGTCGACCTTGACGTTCGGCGTGTCATAGATGCGGATACGCGGTTCTATTCTGAACGCCACGGTCCTGTCTGCGCCATTCGCCCCCGGATCATAGCCTCGGCCATAGGTCAGATTGCCGATCGAAAATTCTTCGATGTTGAGCAGTGCCTTGTAGCTCCATTGCCCAAGCACCGTCGCCGTAATGGTGAAGTCCTTGACTATCCGCAACACGCCTTCGAAGCTGCCCCGCACCACGGTCGCCTCTGAATCGCCATCGAGCCGTGACGGCGAAAATCCGTCAACAATCGTGCGCACCGGCGTATTGCCGAAAATGCCAAGCCCTTTCCGCAATTCCACCCCTGCATCGATCGACCAGTTGCTGCCGCCATCGGCGCGCGGATCCTGAAAGCTGCCGTCAATCCGGGCATAGGCGACACTGATCCTGTCGCGCGTGAACGGCGCACCGACGCCAGCGCTGAATGTTTTGGTCCGCTGGTTCACATATTCAAAACCGATCCCGCCGCTCACGCTTTGCGTCACACGCCGGATGAAGGGGTATTTCAGGTCGATTCCCGCGATCATCGACCGCGTCTTCAGCGTTAGGCCTTCGATATCGGGCTGCGATTCGGCATAGTTCGCACGCAATCCCAGCCGCAGGCCGTCCGATGCGAGTTCAAAATCATGCCCAGCCTGCAGCACATGCTGTTCATCGAAATCGAACGAATTCGAGACTGAGATATAGCTCAGATCGGCCATCCCGGTGAGACCATAAAATTCGGCGCGCAACGTGCCGATTTCACGTCCAAGCTGCTTCGATCCAGGATTCTGCAAATTGGAGAGCAGCACCATCGAAGTTGCGCTGACATTCAGATCGGCGGAAAGCTCTCCAGGCGCAGAGCCAGCATTCTTGAGCCCGAGATTGACATCGAGTCCGGGCACGTCGCCGGCCAAAAGCAATATTCGTTCAATATCGCGCTGGTTGAGCGGAAACAGCGCTTTAAGCTGATCGATCCGCGGGCGAAGCGCGTCACGATATTGCCCGGCATCGCCCCTGACAGTCAGGTCGGTTATCCTGCCTGCGATCACCACGAACCTAAGATCGCCACCGGTGACATCCTGTGCGGGGACCTGCACGCCTGCGATATAGCCTTCGGCGCGAAGCACGGCATTGGCGGCATCGCGCAATTCGCAAACAATATCGATCGGCTGGGGGCCAAGGATCGTGGGCATTACCTTTGCCAGCAGTGGGATAAATTCGCTCGGCACTGTCTGGCCATCGGGTGTTTCGAAACGCACCGATTTCAAGTCGAGCACAACCTGCGAGCCACGCAGCGGGCAAGGCCCGGGCTGGATAGCCGATCGCGAATCTATGGTGACCCGGGGCGGCGTGACGCGATCATCGGGCTTGCCGATTTCGACTTCGGCGCGCGACGGCGGTGCAATTCTGGAAGGGGGTGCCGACTGCGCCCAGCACGGCCCACTTAGCAACGCGCCGGTTGCCATGGCCAGTCCGATGCGGCGCCGCTTCACACTCCCCGTCACAATCATCGCAGCCCTTGCCCCTTTAATTTTGTGTTCGCGCTTTCAGATGACGTTCTTTGCAATCCTGCTCGAAAAGCCGCTAAGATCATGAAATTTGAGCCCGAATACCGCTTCGGTCGACTCATACCCCTTGAGGGCAATTTCGTGCCGCTCGGGCAGATCGCTAGTGGTCAGCGCTGGCCGCAACAGGTCGATCGTGCTTTGCCCGATCAGGATGTCACAGCCCATTTCCTTAGTCGCGGTTTCGAGCCGGAAGGTTTTGTTCACAGCATCGCCCATCGCGGTGAAATCCTGCGCCGATGCGCTTCCGATGTTACCGATCGAGGCCAACCCTGTGTTGATCCCGCAACCAAAATGGAGGGGGCGCAGCAGATCAAACTGGCGCTGAAGGGGGCGGAATATTTCCTGTAGCTCTCCGATAACGTCGAAGATATTGAGCAATTCAGCCGCCGACAGGTGATCGCTGGGATGCGCCCAAACGCCCATCAGCGCATCGCCAATGAATTTCTGTGACCATGCGCGCTTGGAATCGAGCACCTGTCCCGCCGCGCGGAAAATTTCCGCCATCAATTCCGAAATCCGCTTTTCCCCCAGAATCTGCGACAGCGTCGTAAACCCGCGAATATCAGCGACAAGGACGGTTATCAGTGATTCAGACAGCATGAATTGGGTGGCCGCCTCGACGGCTTTGGCATCGAGCTCGATCTGCGCTTCAGGCTGCACAAAACTCAGCAATAACCGCCCGACCAGAACCGTATCGCCATCGACCAATCTCGTGGGCGTCGAAATGGGCCTGTTATTGACGCGGGTACCATTGCGGCTGCCGAGGTCGGTTAAAATGCAGTGACCACTTGCGTCGCGACGAACCATCGCGTGTTCGCGCGATGACAGCCCATCGTCGACAATGATCGAATTTTCAGATCCACGGCCAATCCGGCACACAGCAAGCCGATCGAGCGGAAAGCTTCTGGCTTCACCGTCGAACTCGTAGCGCAAACACGTCAAAACTTCAGTCATGCCTGAAGCGTCCCTTTCCCCCGAAAGACACGAACTCTCGCACGACCCATATCTCGGGCCTTTCTTGCGAAGGCCGCGTCGCCGCTTTGCTTACACGAGTGATCGGTGAGTGCAACCAGTCTGCAATATGACCGGCAGGCAAGGTCGATTGGTCGAACGGTATCGCGCCATCGCCGTGGAAATGGCCGCAATGGGCTGTGGTCACCACATCTTGTCTCCCCGTAAACCCCGAATCGATGACGCAGCTATGCCGATTTGCCAGACTGCCGTGCGTGCTGTGAATCACGCCCCGGGCGCACCAGCATCGATCCATGTTGCAAGGTCGGCCGGTGTGTTGAGATTGTAAACTGGTGCGTGAGGATCGACCAACTCTGCGTGTATTGCAGCTGCCCAGCGATAGACCGAACGGCTTTGCGAACTGGCGAGCCACACCTCGAGTTGTCCGGCAAGGCCAACCGGCCACCAGCCGATCAGAGGCTGGGTTGCGAGCACGATCGGCCTGTCTGTTCCCAGAATATCATTGACCGGGACCGGCAACGCATCGCATCCAGCTGATACCACACCATCGAACCCGTGATTGCGGGAATAGCCAAGCGCGCCGCACAATCCGCCGAGCGGACCGAGCGAGGGGTGCGGAGAGTCCTCGATCGATTCAAGGCCTGGCCACATCCGCCCGGCAACCAGAAGATGTGCCACGTGCGGCAACAACGCTGCGGCCACATGATCGAGCAGTGGCTGCCCCTTTACGATATAACGCGCCTTGTCCGAGCCAAACCGCGACGACAATCCCCCCGCAAGAATGACCCCAAGCCGCCGCATCAGCACAGCCGATCGGCATGCCAGCGCAGATGTTCGGCCATGAAAG
>JANPIQ010000308.1:0-3694 GCA_031425075.1 Sphingomonadales bacterium | reverse complement strand
GCCGACATTTTCACAATCGAACCACTTCTGTGAAGCGGATTATTTTCGCCTTTGCCGCGATGCTTCTTACGGCAGCGAATGAGCCCGTCTTAGTGCCCGATGTCTCGCAGCGAGAAATCGAAATTGCGTATAGCTTTTCAGGCGCAGAATTGCTGTTGTTCGGAGCAATTTTATATCCTGCCGGCCGAACCCCTACACGCGACGCGGATATCGTTGTGACAGTCAGGGGGCCCGCCGCACCGATCCGCGTTTGGGAAAAGCAACGGGTGTTCGGCATTTGGGCCAATGCTGACAGCGTTCGATTTCAATCGGCACCCGGCTTTTACGCCGTTGCGTCGTCGAAACCGATCAAATCGCTGATCGACGAACGTACGGCTGCCATTTATGAACTCGGGGCAGGCAGTCTCCAACTGTCGCCTGCCGACGCCCTCTCTTCAGAGGCGATCGGGCAGTTCGAAAAAGGGCTTGTTGAACTTCGGCAACGCACCGGGCTGTTTGATGAACGCGACAATGTTGTCGAGATCAGTCAGGGTGTCTTGTACAGAGCCAGGATTGTGCTGCCCGCACGTGTCCCTACGGGACGGTTTGTCGCTGAAACCTTTCTGATCCGCGACGGGAAAATTCTAGCCGCCGCAACGCGCGAGATCGAAATTCGCAAATCTGGGTTCGAACAATTTGTCGCAAAATCTGCCGAACAATCGCCATTTCTCTATGGCGTCGCAGCAATCTTGCTTGCTGTATTTCTCGGGTGGGCGGGCACCCTGCCGTTCCGAAAATAGCGCTTACCCAATTTTTAACGACCTAGGGCCTACGCCGATCCCAAGATATCAGGAGATGGTCATGGATTTTCAGGGGCGGATTGGCGGCGAAGTGCATCAAGAAATGGGCCTCGCCCCAATTCCAGGGAGCAGCGCATCGCATCTTTCAATCGGTTTTGTCGCCGATATCGCGGGGTCCTTTTCAAGCATTGAGCTCGATGAAACGGTGCTGCCTGAGCTTATGGCTTCGCGTGACCCGAGCGTTGCGAGCGCGGGGCAGGTTGGCAGCCAGATCAAGGTCAAGGTCGGGTCGAGCTGGCTTGTCGCCAACATCCGCACCCTGTCACGCGCAATCGATGGCCGGATTACCGCCGCGATCGACTTCCTTGGCGAAGGCGATGAAGAACGCCTGACCGGAAAAATATTCAACTTTCGCCGCGGCGTCACGCGCTATCCATTTCCAGGCGCCAAGGTATTTGCAATGACATCTGCCGACATGCGCCAGGTCTATGCGGCCGACGGGCGGGCCAATATCGAAATCGGGAACGTCTATCCGACAAACGACATTCGCGGCGCGCTGTATATCGACGCGATGCTTGGCAAGCATTTTGCGTTGCTGGGTTCAACCGGGACAGGAAAGTCGACGACCGCCGCTCTTATCCTGCACAGAATTTGCGAACTCGCGCCGCAGGGTCATATCGTAATGATCGATCCGCACGGCGAATATTCGGCAGCATTCAAAACCAATGGCGCGCTGTTCGATGTTTCGAACCTTGCTATGCCCTATTGGTTGATGAATTTCGAAGAACATTGCGAAGTGTTCCTGACCTCGCACGGCAACGACCGCCAGATGGACGCCGATATTCTGGCCAAATGCCTGCTCGCCGCACGTTCGAAAAGCCGGACGGCCGAAGGTATCGCAAAGCTGACGGTAGATTCGCCGATACCCTATCTGCTGTCCGATCTGACATCGATGATCCAGGCGGAAATGGGCAAGCTTGATAAGGCCGGCGAAAACGCACCCTATATGCGGCTGAAGACCAAGGTCGACGAGATCAAATCTGATCCGCGATACAGCTTCATGTTTTCCGGGATGATGGTCGCCGATACGATGGCCGACTTTCTGGCGCGTATTTTCAGACTGCCTGGCGACGGAAAGCCAATTTCAATTGTCGATGTTTCGGGGGTTCCTTCGGACATCACCTCGGTTGTGGTCGCGGTTCTTAGCCGCATGGTGTTCGACTATGCAATCTGGTCGCGCAATGAGCCGCAGCGCCCCATCCTCCTCGTCTGTGAAGAGGCGCATCGCTACGTCCCCGCCGAGCGCGACGCGCACAAAAGCTCGGTTGGCAAAATTCTCGGCCGGATTGCCAAAGAAGGACGCAAATACGGCGTCTCGCTTGGTCTGATCACCCAAAGACCATCAGATCTTGCCGAAGGGGTGCTGTCCCAATGTGGCACGATCATTGCCATGCGGCTCAATAACGATCGCGATCAGGCGTATGTGCGTTCGGCCATGCCAGAAGGTGCGCGCGGCTTCCTCGATACGATCCCCGCGCTCCGCAACCGTGAATGCATCATTTGCGGCGAAGGCGTCAGCATCCCGATCCGCGTTGCGATGGACGATCTCGAACCGATCAAACGGCCAGCGTCGAGCGATCCATTATTTTCGCAGCTCTGGCAGCAGAGCGGAAATGAAGAGGAAATCATCGGACGCGTCATCAAACGCTGGCGCAGCCAGGGCAAGTGAATGGTGAGGCGCTACAGTCCCCACTGCCGATTATCCGATCGGCTTGGCCACGACCCGGCGATGAGCTTGCGAGGTCCTAGAAACTGCCGGAAGCGGCTGATCGAAGCCAAGGCCGACAGGGTCCAGCTTTTTGGTGTCTACGCCAAGGCTGCCGAGATAGGCCACCACCGCCATCGCGCGCTGTCGAGACAATTCCAGATTGCGTTCGCGCGTTCCAACCGCATCGGTATGCCCTTCTACCCGGTACCTCACCCCCGCTTTGTCAGGCCGCTGCATTGATTGTGCAAGTTTCTGGGCCACCAGTTTGGCTTGCGGGCTCAGTACTGCCGAACCGCTCACAAACGTAATCATCTGACCGGCACGGATGCGTTCAGCTTCCATACGGCCCGACGGCAGTGCTGCCGAAGGACGAGTGATCCGCGCGGGGCGCGAAACTGCCGAAGCCGATGGCCGATTGGTGGCTGCCGCAGCGGGGCGAGCCGCTGGTGAAGGCTCCCTGCGCATTGTGAAGCCGCCGCGCACATTCCCGCTCTGTCGCACAGCTGGCCCGTCGGCTGATGGGGCTGCGGCTGCAGCAGGTGCCTTGTCACCGCATTCGTCAAACAGCGCACAATCGAAATTAACGTCTGCCGGCTGCTGCGCAACTGCACCAGATGGAACGAGAGCCGATACAAATACAATCGACGTAGCAACGAAACCGAGGTTTTTCATGGTGTCTGTCCTGTTCTGCGCGCTCGCTCCCCCAATGACGCAGGGTGATTAATTAATGACTTTCGCCACAACCCGGCGGTTGGCCGCCGCTGTGGGCGGCAGTTCTGGCAAAGGCTGGTCGAACCCATATCCTACCACTTCCAGCCGATCGGCATCGACGCCCAGCGAAATCAGCTGATCAGCTACAGCCTGTGCCCGCCGCGTCGACAGTTCAAGATTGGTCGTGCGCGATCCGACGGCATCGGTGTGGCCTTCGATGCGAAACCGCTCTCCAACCTTATCGGTGCGGTTCATCGACGCGGCCAGCCGAGATACAACCGACATAGCGCCAGGCTGTAGCTGTGCCGATCCACTTACAAAACCGATCATCTGCGCATTGCGCACCATCGCTGCCTGTTGCCGCGATCCCGCTGCAATAGCTGGCTTGGGCCGGGTAATCTGCGCAGGCTTGGGAACCAAACGCGCTCGCGTTCCC
>JANPIQ010000307.1:0-3282 GCA_031425075.1 Sphingomonadales bacterium | reverse complement strand
CCTGCCGAACGCATCGGGCTGGCGCGCCAGTTGCTCAAGGCCGCCTGTCAACCGGAACCGCGTCGTCTCATTGCCCGCAACGGTCAGCAGCATGAAATAGGCATCGAGCGCATCATCGGCCATGCCCGCAGCCACCAGTGCCGACGCCACGTCGTCGCCCGGCGCGGCGCGCTTTGCTGCGGCGAGCGTCCTGAAATAGGCGAACAATGCCACCCGCGCCTCGGCCTGTTCGGCGTTCGTTGCGCGAACATCGGACATGGCATTGGCCCAATCGACCAACCGCTCGGCCGCATCGGCAGGCACGCCCAGCACATCGGCAATCACCAGCATGGGCAGCTTCACCGCGATCCGGCTTACAAAATCGAAATCATCGTGAAGCGGTGCCTGATCGACCAGCGCGCGGGCGATGGCGGCGATCCGCGCCTCACGCCTCGCAATTGCAGAACGCGACAGTGACGGAAGAACGATATTGCGCAACTGTCCATGCAACGGCGGATCGCTGTTATGTACGCTGGCATGCCCCGATCCTTCGGCGCGACGATCCTTGATCTGGGTGCCATGGCCCGACAGCAACCGGGTGTGATCGCGCGCCGCCGCCGCCACATGGTCATAGCGTGTCAGCGACCAGAAGCCCGGGCCATCGGGTTCGGGGTTGAAATGCACTGGTGCCGCGTCGCGCAACTGGCGAAAGGCCTCATGTTCGCGCGAGGCCGCAAAGATCGACAGGTCGAGGAGATCAATGCCGGTCATGCCACGATGCCGAACAGCGCACGATGCCATACCAGCCCGCACGCCTTGCCCATCCGCTCGATATCGGCAGGTTCGGGATCGACATCGGCGAGGCCCACGCTGACATAGGCCATCTGCTCGGTCAGCGCGCTCAACGCCTCGGCGAGCGTGGCCGGATCGCCGACCTTGTCGATGTGCCCTTCGGCAATCAGCAGCTCGATCCAGCGCTGTGTGCGCGCAACGAACCGCTGGCGGTTGCCAAGCCATTGCACGCGAAATCCGTCTGTCCCGCTCAGCGCCGCCGCCTCTCGCGAGACGCGCAGCAGCAGCCGGTGTTCGGCATATTCGCGAAAGAACAGGATGTTGCGCGCCTGCAACTGGCCAAGCGTCGGCACCAATGCCTCACCCGATACGCGCCCGCTGGTGTGGCGCAACCTGTCATTGAGCCGCGTCAGAACAGCATTAAGCACCGCATCCTTGTCGGCAAAATGGCGGTAGAACAGCCCGTGGCTGATCCCGGCTTCGGCAACGATATCGGCAATCCGCGTCTTTTCGTAACCATGCCGCCCGAAAATCGCCTCGGCAGCGGTTAGCAACCGCTCACGCGTCGCCTGACCCTTGCGCGTTGGTGGCTGTTTGATCGCTTGATCGCAAAGCGGCGCGGGTTCCACGCTTGCCCTCCCCTGTCCTTTGGGTATCATGACATTTGCAAAAGTGATGTCAACGTCACTTTTGGCAGGGAAGGATGGGATATGGGCAGGCTCGATGGAAAAGTGGCGGTGATCACCGGCGCGAGCGGCGGGATCGGATCGGCCACCGCCGCAAAAATGATCGCAGAGGGCGCTCGCGTCATGCTGGCGGGAAGAGATCGGGCGCGGCTCGATGCGGCGCGCATGGCGCTCGATGCCGGCGACGCTGCGGCAATCGCTGTGGGTGATCCCGCCGAAGAGGCCGACGTCATTGCGCTGATCGCGGCCACCAAGGCGCATTTTGGCGGGGTCGATATCCTGTTCGCCAATGCCGGGGCGGAAGGCGCGGTCAGGCCGCTCACCGCAATGACCGTCGATGATTTCGACCATGTGCAAAAGGTCAATGTGCGCGGCACCTGGCTCGCGATCAAACATGCTGCCCCTGCGATGATTGAACGAGGCGGCGGATCGATTGTCTGCACATCGTCGGTGGCGGGCAGCGTCGGCGTCGCAGGCATCGGCGCCTATGCCGCGAGCAAGCACGCGATCAACGGCCTCGTCCACGTCGCCGCGCTCGAACTCGCAACATCGGGCGTCCGCGTGAATGCCGTTGCCCCCGCCCCCATCGACAATGCCATGATGGCCTCGATCGAGTCCCAAGCCTCCCCCGCCGACCCCAGCCTCGCCCGCGCCGGCTTCAGCAGCCTGATCGCAATGGGCCGCTATGGCACCAACGAGGAAGTGGCCAATCTAGTCGCCTTCCTCGCCAGCGACGAGGCGCGCTATTGCACAGGCGGCGTGTATCCCGTCGATGGCGGTTTCCTGGCGGCGTGAATTCGCAGCGGTTGTGGCAAGGTCCGGGAGATAAAGCCGGTATCGGGCGTATCTCAGCGTTAGCCGGCTGTTCAGTTACCAGCGGTTCGACTGGGCGCAATCGGGACCACTAACGAAAACACAGCTTTCCCCCCGGCAGGAGGCGAAGTCAGCGTTCCCTCAAGCTGGCGTGTCAGCAGATTGATGACTTGCATGCCCAATCCCTTTGGGGCCGCAGCGTCGTAATCAGCTGGAATGCCGTCGCCGTCGTCACATACGCTCAGTGTCAGGTGTGTGTCGTCCGTGGTCAACTCGACACTAATCGTCGTGCTCTTATCCCCACAATGTTTGAAGGCGTTGGTGACGAGCTCGTTCGTGATCAGACCAAGTGGTATGGCCCGATCGACCGGCACGTCGACCGAAATCGTTCTCGCAATCAGCGTGATGCTATTGTGCTGGAGCGATCCGCGCAGGTCGTCGCAAACCTCTTTCAGATACGCGCCGAATTCGACAATGCCGACCTGCCTGCCCTGGTATAGGCGTTCGTGGACGCGCGCCACGGCCTGCATCCGTGAAGCGGCAACCGCAAGTGCCTGCTTAACCTCGGCCGACGGCGTCGATCCGCTTTGCATCGACAACAACCCGGCAACCATCGACAGGCTGTTGCGCACCCGGTGATCGATTTCGCGCAATAGCACGTCCTTGTCGGCCAACGCCTGTTGCAGGCTCGCCTCCAGCGCCAGCCGCTCGGACAGGTCGTAAAAATAGCAGACGACGCCGTAGCTGCCATCGGGAAGAACGATGCGGTCGATCCGCCAGTCGAAAGCCTGCAGGTCGGCGACGCTCGCGCGTGCGTCCATCGTCGTGACGCTGATATGAGGCTCGCCCGTTGCCAGCGTATTGCGGAAATGGCCGATCGCCTCCGTCGCAAAAGGCCCCGGCCATGCCGTGGAGATAATCTCGGCAAAATCGCGCCCCATGAGCGGCGTGATGCCTTCGAACGCCGCCTGCGCACCTTGGCTAACCTCGATCAGACGGAATGCGCTGTCGA
>JANPIQ010000306.1:0-2066 GCA_031425075.1 Sphingomonadales bacterium | reverse complement strand
GCGTTGTTTGCGATCCAGTCGCGCGGCACAGCCCGGGTCGGGGCATTTTTCGGCCCGATCATGATGATCTATTTCGCCACATTGACCGGATTGGGCCTGATCCACCTCGTCAAGGATCCCAGCATCGTTCTGGAGACGCTCAATCCGTGGAACGCGGTCAATTTCTTCATCGTCGATGGCTTCCGCGCGTTTGTTGCGATGGGGTCGGTCGTTCTTGCGGTCACTGGGGCAGAAGCGCTGTATGCCGATATGGGGCATTTCGGCCGCAAGCCGATTTCGATCGGCTGGATGGGGTTTGTCCTGCCCGCGCTGATGATCAACTATATGGGGCAGGGGGCGATGGTGCTGTCAATGTCTCCTGCCGATGCGGCCGAAACGATCAAGGATCCCTTTTTTCTGATGGCCCCCGATGGCTGGCAATTGCCGGTGGTGATCATCGCGCTGCTGGCCACGATCATCGCCAGTCAAGCGGTCATTTCGGGCGCGTTTTCGCTGACGCAGCAGGCAATCCAGCTTGGATTCATGCCGCGGATGCGGATCCAGCACACCAGCGAAAGTGCTTATGGCCAGATCTACATTCCGGCGATCAACTGGATGCTGATGGTGATGGTGCTGGCGCTGGTGCTGTTCTTCAAATCGTCGACCAATCTTGCCGCAGCCTATGGTATCGCTGTGACGGGCGCGATGTTCATCGATACGATCCTGATCGCGGTGGTGCTGATTTCGCTCTGGAAATGGCCGATCTGGAAGGCAGCACCGCTTGTTGCGGTGTTTGCGATCGTCGACATGGCGTATCTCGGGGCCAATCTGCTCAAGGTTCCCGACGGTGGTTATTTCCCGCTCGTGATGGGGCTGGCGATTTTCACTTTGCTGACGACATGGGCGCGCGGGCGAACGCTGATGCGTGAACGGATGCGCGAAGCGGCTATGCCGATCAAAGTGTTCGTCAATTCGGCAGCCACGTCTGCGTCACGCGTGCCCGGCACAGCCGTGTTCATGACGTCGACGCCAGAGGGTGTGCCGCACGCGTTGCTGCACAATTTGAAGCACAACAAGGTGCTTCACGAACGCATCATCCTGTTGACCGTCAAGATTGCAAACGTGCCTTATGTCGATGTCGAAACGCGCTGCATGCTCGAAGATGTGGGGCAGGGGTTCCATCGCGTCGTGATCAAATACGGCTTCATGCAGGAACCCGATGTGCCCGCCGCGCTCAAACAGATCACGCAATGCGGACCCGAATTCAAGATGATGGACACCAGCTTCTTTCTGGCGCGCCAGACACTGCTGCCATCGTCGCGCCCCGGCATGGCCATCTGGCGCGAAAAGCTGTTTGCCTGGATGCTCAACAATTCGGAAAGCGCGATGGAGTTTTTCCGTCTGCCAACCAATCGCGTCGTCGAGCTTGGCAGTCAGGTGGAAATTTGATCGGCGCTGCCCCGATGCACGCGCCGATCATCGTGTCTGCGCTGTTCGGTCCTGACGATCATCGCTGGCTCGACGATCAGCGGCAGCAGCATTTTCCGCCCGACCGCAATGTCCTGGCCGCGCATCTGACGCTGTTTCACCATTTGCCGCCGTCGATTGTCGACGAACTGCGCCAGCGGTTGCGTGACGAATGCCGAGCACCCCCGCCAGTTGCTGACATCACCTCGGTCATGTCGCTTGGCGCTGGAACGGCTTACAGGGTGCGATCGCCCGAGCTTGAGCATCTGCGCGAACGACTGGCCGCTGCGTTCGAACAGTTGCTGATCCCGCAGGATCTGGCGGCATGGCACCCGCACGTGACGATCCAGAACAAGGTGAAGCCCGCCGCAGCGCGCGCGCTTAAAAGCCAGCTGGAAGCCGAGTTCCGCCCGCGACGGGTCGCCATCGCAGGGCTGGCCGCCTGGTGGTATCGCGGCGGACCATGGGAGGCGATCGCAGCTTTTCGGTTCGGCAGTGGGCAAAAAATGGAGCCGTCCCGGCATTGACCGCCGCGAGCGCGCTGCATATAGCCGCGCATCGCCGAGGGGCGGAGTAGCTCAGTTGGTTAGAGCAGCGGAATCATAATCCGCGTGTCGGGG
>JANPIQ010000305.1:0-5382 GCA_031425075.1 Sphingomonadales bacterium | reverse complement strand
GAGGATATGTTCGCCTGCGCGCGGCTTGACCGCCCGCACGAAACGATCCTTCCACAATCGGTGCATCCCCACCGACATCGCGTCATTCATCAGATCATAACGCCGCGCGACCGAGGTAAACACCTCTCCCACACGCTGCGTCTTTTCGGTCGGGGCGACCTCTTGATACCCGAAGGACACTGTCTCGCTCATTGGCATGGCCTTAGAGCGAGATGGTGCAGGTCGCTAGGGCTTTTGGAACCGCGCGATGAAGAAGCCGTCGATACCGGGGCTTGGCAATATGCGCAGCCAGCCATGCGGCGTCGGCGCAAACCCCGCGACGGGCTGAACAATCGGATCGAGCACCAGCCCCGCCGCCTCTGCCACCGGAATTTGGCCTTCACCTTCTTCTCGTTCGAGCGAGCAGGTTGCGTAAACCAGCACGCCCCCCGGCGCGAGCCAGTCCGCAGCGCGCTCGATCATCTCGCTTTGCCGTTCGGCCATTGCTGCGATGTCGCGCGGCCGCGCGCGATGGAGGACTTCGGGGTGCCGCGCGAAGGTGCCCGTCGCACTGCATGGCGCATCGAGCAGGATTGCGGAGACCGGGGCAGGCGGTGCCCACTCAAGCAGATCCGCCCTGACCAGCTCGGCTTTGAGCCCGGTGCGCGCGAGGTTTTCGCCGATCCGGTCGAGCCGCT
The DNA here is from genome assembly GCA_031425075.1 of Sphingomonadales bacterium. GTDB lineage: Bacteria > Pseudomonadota > Alphaproteobacteria > Sphingomonadales > Sphingomonadaceae > Aquisediminimonas. The sequence goes on along the minus strand of JANPIQ010000305.1, from coordinate 4,705 downwards.
GCTGGTCGTTGTCGAGCGCGGTCACCTGCCAGCCTGCCGCAGCCAGTTGCATCGTCTTGCCACCCGGCGCGGCGCACAGATCGAGGATGGTCCGGCCCTCACCCGCGCCGAATAGCCGCGCGGGGATCGACGCTGCCAACCCCTGCACCCACCACGCGCCCTCATCGAAACCGGGAAGGGTGGGGACGTCGCTTTCGGCAGCAAGCCGGATATGGCCGGGGGCAAGGCTCTCACCGCCCAGCTCTTCGGTGCGCGCCTGCGTTTCGGCAGGATCGCGCAATGCCAGATCGAGCGGGGATCGGCTGGCAAGGGCAGCGCGCGCATCCTCAACCGCTTGCGCACCCCAGGCCTGACCCCAGCGCGCCTCGATGTCTAGCGGCAGATTCGGTGTCTGTGGCAGCGCCACATTGCGTTTGAGCAAGCCACTGGTGACGCCATGCACCAGCCGCCTTGGCCCGCCTTCGAGCAGCGGCAATGCTGTCGCAATCGCGGCGTGTGGCGGCGTCTTCAGCACGAGGATTTGCGCGAGCAGCAGCCGCAACACCATCCGCGCCTTGGCATCATCGGCCAGCCGCAGCCGCGTCGCACTGTCGATCAGCGCATCAAGATCTGGCAACCAGCGCAGCGTTTCGCTCGCGATCGCGCGCGCCAGCGCCTTGTCGGGCGGCGGCAGCCCCCGCGTCGACGAACCCAGCGCGCTCTCGAGCGGCAAGCCCTTCCGCATCACGGCATCGAGAAGCGAAAGCGCGGCGCGGCGGGCAGGGAGGCCGGGTATGTCTGTCATCGTCGGCGCGCTTAGTGGGCGGAGGTGGCAATGGCCAGTGGAGGTTGATGACCCAGAATGGGACATTGCATCAATTGTAGGAATTCTCGCGCGACAGCGATCGAAGAACGTGCTCATCCGCAGGGCACGCCGTGTGGAGTTTGGCGATTCGCTCACACGAGGAGGCTTCACATGATATTGCCCAAATTTATCGTATATATTGCTTTATCGGCGTCGGCCGTGGCTGTGCCTGCCACAGCGCAGGTTGTCGAGACGTTCGCCACATTTGGCCCGGCCGGAAATGGTCGTAATGTCACTTGGGACAATAATTTCGGGGTTAGCGGCGGCTCGGGTGGCTCCTTAACGTCATCAGGCTCTTCGACGACCATTATCCCCGGCTCGCAGGCTGTTCGATTCAGCTTTGTTCGGCCCGAACTTATGTCGATCACTAACGTCACGGCTGCTTTCACCTTGAATGGCGTTGCCCCTTCGGGAAACCCGGCCAGTAGCACGGGAAGTATCTTGACGCAGGGCAGGATCGGCGGGTCATTCGCTTTTACGTCGATCGAAGCCTACACGATCGGCAATACGACATTCGCGGCGGGTTCGAACCTGTTCACGGGCACGTTTCAGAATGCATCGATCAGCGGGTTTCAGGGCGGGACAACTGCAAGTTTTGTTGGGTTCAACACGTCCGGAGCGGCGCTGTCTTACACATCTGATTTCCTCGATTTGTCGGGTGTCACCGGCCAGGATTTCATATTCAGTCTTACATCCGTCCTTGGAACATTGTCGGCATCGTCCGGCGATGCCCTCCGTGATTTTAACGCTGTCGCATCAGGTAGCTTTTCTGCGGCTATTCCCGAAACGATCGCCGCTGTCCCCGAACCCGGCACTTGGGCGATGATGATTGTCGGCTTTGGAATGGTCGGCGGCACATTGCGGTATCGCCGCCAGACCTTGGTGCGCACCTTCGCCTGATCGCGGGCGCGGGCCAGCGCCTTCGGGTTTGGGCATAGGAACAGTGTCGGGCGGATCGATCTGCCCGACACTGTTCCGGTTTTGCGGCACGGCTAGGCCGCAAGGCAAGCGCGCTGCTCAATCCTGCTGCAGCCGCGCACTTTCCAGGCCGTCGACGCTTTTGCTCACAAGCACGTTCACCGAAACCCGGCGGTTCTGCGCCTTGCCCTCTTCGGTGTTATTGTCCGCCGCCGGATCGGATTCGGCCATCCCGGTGGGGGTCAGCATGCGATAGGGTTTCCAACGGCATTGCTGCTGGAGGTAATTGATCACCCTGCTGGCGCGCTGTTCGCTGAGTGTCTGGTTATAATCCTCACTGCCAACCGAATCGGTATAACCGACCACAAGCAGCAACGCGTTTTCGGTTGCCTCAGCAGCAGCGGCAGCAGCACAAAGCTCGCTTCGCGCCTGCCCCGACAGCGCCGATTTTCCCGTATCGAAATACACATTGGTCGTATTCTTGATATTGTATTTGTCGATATCGCCCATGCGGCCACGCAACGCTTCGGTTGCCGCGGTCTGTTCTTCGAACTGCTGTGCGGTGCCGTTGCGGATCATGTTGGCGGTTTTCATGTCGCTGCTGCGGAAGGTGATCTGGCTTGCGACCAGCGTATCGCCGCCTTGCATCGTCTTGATCGTCACGGGCAGGCCGTTGAGCAGCGCATTGGCAGGCATTTTATTCCCACCTCCGAACAAGCCGCCGGTTTTCACTTTGGTAGCATCGTTGACCGCAACGATCGTGCTGGTGCCATCGGCCGTCGTGATCTTCAGCCGGTCGCCGCTGCGCGCCGAAATAATGCCCTTGACCTCGGGACCCTTCGTCATCGCAACGGGCGCGGCGGCAGGCGCGGACCCTTCGACCACGATGGGATCGACTGCACCCTGATCCTGCGCCAATGTCGGCACTGCAAGCATCGCCAGCAAGGCAAGACCGCTCGTCATCGTCGCGCTCTTTTGCAAAATCACACTCATTGCGCACATCCTTTGAATTTCAAATGCCGCTTACGCTGTTCAGATCGACCTTGCTGGCAGATGAACACAATAGTCCATCCGGCCATATGTGGGGTCAGCCAGAAAGCTATGCGGGGCAAAGCGATGCAGAAGCCGGCGACTTCGGCTTCACCATTTGCTGCTGATCGTGTGCGGCCTGCGCACGGAATGGGCCGGTGCGTAGGCGCGATCTGTCCATATCTGGTGCAAAAATCAGTGTCCTAATGGTCGGTGGCCGGGGCAGACTGCGGCGGTGACCGACTGCCGATGCTCTGCCCCCATGTTGCGCATTGTGCGCCCGGCGGCGTTCGCCACGGCGAATGCCCGATGCCCGAGCGCCCTTTCATTCGCGCTAATCCTGGCTGCTCGGGGACGCAGGCATACCCCCGTTTGAACCTCAACCTTCTAAGAAATCCGCCAAAAACTACCCTGTCCGATGCGCGGTCTTTGTCGTGGCAATCGCCCGTTCGCGGCGCTATTGTTTCGGCAAAATCCATGGTCGCGCACCGCAGATGCCGCAACACATTGCCGGGGGACCTTATGACCATAACCATTTCCGAGACTGACATCATCGAAAGCGTTGCCGACGCGCTTCAATATATCTCGTATTTCCATCCCATGGATTACATCAAGGCGCTGGGGGTGGCGTATGAGAAGGAGCAGGGCCCCGCGGCGAAGGATGCAATTGCGCAGATCCTCACCAACAGCCGGATGTGCGCTGAGGGGCATCGGCCGATTTGCCAGGATACAGGCATCGTCACCGTCTTCGTCAAATGGGGTCAGCAGTGCGTACTCGATAGCGGGCGGAGTTTGCAGGAGGTCGTCGATGAAGGCGTGCGGCGCGCCTATCTTCACCCGGAAAACAAGCTGCGCGCCTCGATCCTCGCCGATCCCGCCTTTACTCGGGTCAATACCCGCGACAACACCCCGTGCGTCATGAATGTCGAGATGGTGCCGGGGGCAAAGGTTAGCATCGACGTCGCGGCGAAGGGCGGCGGCTCGGAGAACAAGTCGAAGTTCAAGATGCTCAACCCGTCGGACAGCATTGTCGACTGGGTGCTCGAAATGGTGCCGCAAATGGGTGCAGGCTGGTGCCCGCCGGGGATGCTCGGCATCGGGATCGGCGGGACGGCGGAAAAGGCGATGAGCCTCGCCAAGGAGTCGCTGATGGGCCAGATCGACATGGCCGAACTCAAGGCACGCGGGCCACAGACCGGTATCGAAAAACTGCGTGTCGAGATTTTCGACAAGGTCAACGCATTGGGCATCGGCGCGCAGGGGCTGGGCGGGCTGGCGACGATCCTCGACGTCAAGATCATGGATTATCCGACGCACGCCGCGTCCAAACCCGTCGCGATGATCCCCAATTGCGCCGCGACGCGCCATGCCCATTTCACCTTGGATGGCTCCGGCCCGGTGTTCCTCGATCCGCCCAATCTCGATGAGTGGCCCAAGGTCGAATGGGTGCCCGATAGTGCCGCGATCCGCGTCGATCTCGATGCGCTCACGCCTGAGGTGGTCGCGAACTGGAAGGCCGGCGACCGGCTGCTGCTCAACGGCAAGATGCTCACCGGCCGCGATGCCGCGCACAAAAAGATCGCCGATATGCTCGCCAAGGGTGAGGCGCTGCCGGTGTCGTTTGAAGGCCGGATGATCTATTATGTCGGCCCGGTCGATCCAGTCGGCGAGGAAATTGTCGGCCCCGCCGGCCCCACCACCGCGACGCGGATGGACAAGTTCATGGACATGATGCTCGAACAGGGGCTCTTGGGTTGCGTCGGAAAGGCAGAGCGCGGCCCTGCCGCGACGCAGGCAATCGCCAAACACAAAAGCGCCTATCTGATGGCGGTCGGAGGGGCGGCCTATCTCGTCGCGCGCGCGATCAAGGGATCGAAGGTGGTGGGGTTCGCCGAACTGGGGATGGAGGCGATC
>JANPIQ010000304.1:0-9267 GCA_031425075.1 Sphingomonadales bacterium | reverse complement strand
AATGGCGGGCAGGAATCTGTTCTTGGCGGCATCGACTGCGTCTTGCGCTATCCCGCACGCCTTGCCGATCGAATCGAGCCAGGCAGCGGTGCCATCGACGCCGACCGGTGCTGAACCGATCACGGTGCGGCCAGCCGCTTCGAATTCGCGGACGCTCGCAGTGTAAAACGGATGGATTGCCGCAACGGCGGCGCAATCGAGTGCCGCATAAAGCTCGCGCCATTCGCGCGTTGGCACGACGGGGCCAGCGGCAAGCCCGAGTGGCTCGAGCATCTGGCCGATGCCGACAGGGTCAGCGGGGAACATTTCGCCAAGCAACGTTATCGTTGGCTTGTCGTGGCGTTCTTTGGGCGCGGCAACGGGACCGGCTTCGGCTTCCTTGCGCGCGTAGCTAAGCATTGCGCCTGCCAGAACGTCCTTGGCCTCGGCGTGAGTCGGTACCCCGAAACCTGGAACATCGATCCCGATGATACGGACGCCGTTGATTTCCTTGGGCAACAGCTGAAGCGGCACGCCCGACGCGGTCGGAACGCAAAGGTTGGTGACGACAATCGTATCATACAGCGCTGGATCGGCGAGTTCATGCACCGCGTCGCGAATGTCTTCGAACAGCTTGCCGGTGACGAGCGTTTCCGAGCTGAACGGCACATAGCCGACCGAGCGACGTGCTCCGTAGAAATGCGAGGTGAAGGTCAGCCCGTAAACGCAGCAGGCTGAGCCTGACAGCACCGTTGCGGTGCGGCGCATCCGCAAACCAACGCGAAGCGACCCGAATGCAGGGCACATGCTCTGCGGCTGATCGTGCGGGCCTTGCGGGTAATCGGTGGCGTAACGCTCAAGAATTTCGGACTTGCCCGCCGCCGATGCCGCTGCGTGCAGCGTCTGCGCACCGGCATGGCAGCCGCCGCCCAGATCGAGCATGTCGCGATCCCGTGTGTCCTTGGGTGTCGAGGCGGTCACGTCACTCATACCGTGTCGTAAACTACTTCGAGGCTCGGCTTGGGCACATAGGCAGCCCCGCGCATATCCCCCTGTGTCGCGGGCTTGAGGCTGTAATCAGCCCCTGTAATATCAGCGCTGAACAGACCGAGCAGCCCATCCTGATCGAGCGGCGCGGGCCGCAGCGGCGGCGCCTCGGCAACATTGACCGCGAGTTCTTCGAACAGCGACGCCCATTGCCCGCCGGGCTTGCCGATGATCTGGTAATTGGCGCTTTTCTTGCGGATGTCTTCGTTCGCCGGGATCGCGCACAACACAGGAATCCCGACCGCTTCGGCAAACGCATTGGCTTCACCGGTGCCGTCATCCTTGTTCAGGATCATGCCTGCGACACCGACATTGCCGCCCATCTTGCGGAAATATTCGACGGCCTTGCAAACATTGTTCGCGACATACAGCGACTGTAGATCGTTCGACGCAACGACGATGACCTTCTGGCACATGTCACGCGCGATCGGCAGGCCGAACCCGCCGCAGACCACATCGCCGAGGAAATCGAGGAGGACGTAATCGAAGCCCCATTCGTGAAAGCCCAGTTTCTCGAGCGTTTCGAAGCCGTGGATGATCCCGCGACCGCCGCACCCGCGACCGACTTCGGGGCCACCCAATTCCATCGCAAACACACCGTCGCGCTGGAAGCAGACATCCTCGATGCCGATTTCTTCACCCGCGAGCTTTTTCTTAGCGCTGGTTTCGATGATCGTCGGCGTTGATTTGCCGCCGAACAACAGGCTGGTGGTATCACTCTTGGGATCGCAACCGATCAGCAGCACGCGCTTGCCCTGTTGCGCCATCATGTAGGATAGGTTCGCCAGCGCGAACGATTTGCCGCTGCCACCCTTGCCGTAGATCGCGATGATCTGCGTTTCCTTGGTCACAGGACCGGTGTGGACAGGATCGGGCTCCTGATGCGCTTCGTCGCGCAACGATCCGAGATCGAGCATCGTCATACCGCGTCTCTCCAGTCGAGAACCATTTTGACACACTCCGAGTTTTCAAAGGCTTCGGGATAGGCTTGCGAAGCCTTGGCGGCGGGTTGCCGGTGGCTGACCAGCCCATCGAGCGACAGCGCGCCGGTATCGACCATCATGTTGACCGACTTAAGGTCGTCGGACACCCATTCTGCGGCAACGCGGAACCGCGCCTCGCGCATGAATGCCGGCGGGAAGGTGAAACTCAAAGGCTGACCGTAAAACCCGGCCAAGACGATTTCGCCCTGCTTGGTCAACCGTCCAACGAGCGAATCGAGGATCGTGGCATCGCCGCTGACATCGTAAATTGAGTTGTAATCACGGCGATCATCGGAGTCGGGATTGATGACCTCATAGCCATCGGCCCCGCTCAGCCGCTTCGGATTGGTTTCCCACACAGTGGGCGATCCGCCTGCGGCAACGCTTATCCGCGCGATCAGCCGCCCTAGAACCCCGTGCCCGACAATCAGATCGGCAAGTCTTCCCCCAGCCACAGCGTGGAATGCCGTTGCTGCCAGCGCCAGCAACACGCCCTTTTCCGCCAGCGCATCGCTGACCGGAACGGCACGGGCAGCAGGGACAATGACATGGCTCGCTGTTCCGCCGAACAGACCGCGTGCATCCTTGTAGCAGCTGGCACCCGGCACGAACACGCGCTCGCCAATCCGGCATTGGGCGTTGCGGCCGGCATCGGTGATTCGCCCGACCGATTCGTAACCGGGAACCAGCGGATAACCCATGCCGGGGAAAGGCGGCATCCGGCCTGTGAACAGCAGCCGCTCGGTGCCGGTGCTGATGCCGCTAAACTCGACGGCGATCAGAACAGCGTCATCGCCCATGGCGTGCATCTCGAGCGGACGGAGGTCCAGTGACTCAGGCGCATTCAAAACAACGGCGAGCGTTTGCATCTCGACCTTTCAGGCCAGACAGGCGCGCCCCTCCAAGTTTGCCTGCCCACGACATCTCAATGGTGTCGCGTTCATGTGTCACTCTAACTTGACACATAAAGTTGTCAATCAAGATTTACGCTCTTTCGAAAGTCTTGCGGTTATGATGCAGGTAATGAGTGGCAGCCGCGTGCTCACATTGGTTACATTACCGAATCCGGCACGTATGAGCATCGCCCCGATTTCTCGAGCAGTGCGCGGGCGTCCAGAGCCCATCGCCAAGAGATAAAATCCGAAATAGGCCTCCCCCATCGCCTGCGCACCCGGCGTATCCGCCATTGGTTCGGCAATCAGGATTGTCCCTCCTGCGGGCAGCGAACGCGCAACCGATTCGAGCAATCGTTGCGCTGGCGCATCGTCATGATCGTGGAGGATTCGCACAAGACTGACGATGTCCGCGCCTTGGGGCAGAGGATCGTCAATAAAATTGCCGCCATCGATGGTCACGTCATCGCCGAGTCTCGCCCTCGCCCGCTCGACGACCGACGGCAGGTCGAACAGGTTGCGCCGAAGCTTTGGATGCCGCGCGCCAACGGCTTCGAGAAACGCCCCTTCCCCGCCGCCAATATCAAGAAGACGTGCATGCTGGCCGAAATCATACGCCGCCAGCACTTGCTCGGCGACCATCGGCTGCGATGCCGCCATCAGCGACGAATAATCGGCCACAGAGTCGGGGTTGGCCTGTGCATAGGCCCAATAATCGGCAAGTTCACCGCGACCGGCCCGCAGCAACGCGACCGGATCGGCCATGTCGCGATACAAAATGCGGTGGTGCGCGATCATTGCCTGCGCGCCCGGATTACCGAGCATCGCTGCGCCGAGTTCACCGAGCGCATAACGGTTCGCGTCCAGACGCTTGGTGAAGCCAAGTGATTCGGCAGCTTTTAACAAACGCAGCGCCGCCCCTTCAGACAGACCCACCGCTTCGCCAAGCCCGGCTGCCGTCATTGGTCCCGCGCGGAGTGTGTCGAAGATGCGAAGTTCCACACACGCCAGCAGCACCTGGCTGTGGATGAACCCTGTCACCATGTTGAAAGTTTGGGTGGCCTTGCGCCTGACGATGGGCCGGGTGAGCGGAAACGCGGCCAGCGCCGATTGAAAGCGCGGGTTGGCCAATTGCGCGTTGCGCCAGCCGATCCAGCGTTCGCGCCACTGCCCCATACGCCACCTGTCCCTCTTGACTGTCCAGCAAAATTGACAGCTTCATGTCCACCCCGACTCATGGCCAGTCGTCATCGGCGGGTCAACGCCGGGCCAGTTCGTGTGAGCGAGAGAATTGTCATCATCGGGGCCGGAATCGGCGGGCTGGCCGCGGCAGTGCTGCTCGCCGCGCGCGGATGCGATGTGACGGTGATCGAAAAAGAGGCGGCACCTGGCGGCAAGATGCGCCAGTTGTCGCCTGGTGGTCGCCCGGTCGACGCAGGGCCCACAGTGTTCACGATGCGATGGGTGTTCGACGAAATCTTTGATGCCGCAGGAGCATCGTTTGAAGCCAGCATAGGATTGGCGCAGCTCGATACGCTGGCACGGCACGCTTGGGATGCCGATCAACGGCTTGATTTGCATTCGAATGCAGCGGCAAGCGCCGATGCGATCGCCGCCTTTGCCGGACCGGGCGAAGGCCGCCGCTTCACCGCGTTTCTGGCGCAGGCCGAGCGCACTTATCGGACGCTCGACCGCCCGTTCCTGCGCAGCTCGGCAACCAATCCCATCGGCCTGAGCTGGCGGATCGGCCCCACGCACATCGGCGACATGATGAGTATTCAGCCGTTCGCGTCACTATGGGGCAAGCTGGGGCAATATTTTCACGATCCCAGGTTGCGGCAATTGTTTGGTCGCTATGCCACCTATTCGGGTGCATCGCCCTTTGCAGCGCCGGCGACATTGATGTTGATTGCGCATGTCGAACAGGCGGGCGTCTGGTCAGTGACTGGCGGGATGCATGCCGTCGCGCGCGCGTTCGAGGCATTGGCTGTGCGGCACGGCGCGCGATTCCAATATGGCAATGGCTGCGAACGGATCGAGATGGCAAACGGCCACCCAACAGCAGTCATCCTCGACGATAGCACACGGATTGCGGCCGACCGCATTGTCGCCAATTGCGATCCTGCTGCGCTGGGTAGCGGTCTATTGGGGTCCGCAGCAGCGCGCGCAACCAAAACCGTGCCGCCGCGTGACCGGTCGCTATCGGCGATGGTTTGGGTTGCCGACGTGCAGACATCGGGGTTCCCCCTGTCGCGTCACAATGTGTTTTTCTCGCCCGATTATGCGCGCGAATTTGCCGAGATTGCCGGCGGCCGTCTGCCTGCGGATCCTACCGCCTATGTGTGTGCGCAGGATCGCGATCAGATCGAACAGTTTATCCCGGGCGCGCCCGAGCGCCTCCAGATCATCGTCAACGCACCCGCGCGTGGCGATACGCACCCGCTATCCCCCGAGGAGATTGGCTCATGTCAGGCAGCGATGACACACCGTCTGGGCCAGTGCGGCCTGAAGCTGAACCTGTCGGACCGCATGGAACTGACAACGCCGACGGGCTTCAACCGTCTGTTCCCGGCGAGCGGCGGCGCCCTGTACGGGCGGGCGACGCACGGATGGGCGGCGGCGTTCAGGCGCCCGGGGGCGCGGACCGCGATCCCGGGATTATACCTGGCCGGTGGGGGAACGCACCCGGGGGCGGGCGTGCCGATGGCGGCATTGTCGGGCTGGCAGGCCGCAGACAGTCTGATCGCCGATTTGGCTTCGACGCGAACGTCGAACCCGGCGGCTACCGATGGTGGTATATCGATGCGATCAGCGAAGACCGGCGTTACGGGCTGACGATCATCGCGTTCATCGGCAGCGTGTTTTCGCCTTATTATCACTGGTCGGGGCGCAGTGACCCGTTCAATCACGTCGCGCTCAATGTCGCGCTCTATGGAGCGGGCGGCCATCGCTGGGCAATGACCGAGCGCAAACGCGACCGGCTGTCACGCGGTGCCGATGCGCTTGTGATCGGGCCGAGCGCGCTTCACTGGGATGGTGACGTACTGATAGTCGACATCGATGAGATCACGGCACCGATTCCGTCTGCCTTGTGCGGTCGCATCCGGATTTCGGCGGCGGCAATGTTCGATACCGACTGGCCTCTCGATGCCGCGGCGCGGCATGTCTGGCGCCCGATCATGCCCCGTGCGCCTGTCGAGGTGGCGCTGGAATCGCCGTCGCTCCGTTGGCGTGGCGAAGCTTATGTCGACAGCAATGCCGGTGACGAACCGCTCGAAGACGGCTTTATCGACTGGCGCTGGTCGCGCGCGCACCTGCGCACCGATACCGCAGTGCTTTACGAAGGGCGCAGGCGCGATGGCACCAGCTTTGCCAACGCGTTCCGATTCGGTGAGGATGGCGATGTTGCCCCTGTCGAACTGCTCACCGAGATCGTGCTGCCTCAAACCGGCTGGCGCATGCCGCGCCTGACGCGCGCCGATCCGGGGTCAAAGGTCACGATCCGCAAGACGTGGGAGGATACGCCATTCTATGCGCGCACAGCGCTTTCAACGCATATGTTCGGGCAGGCGGCCGATGCCGTCCATGAAAGTCTGTCATTGGAACGGCTGCGATCACCGGTCGTCCGCGCGATGCTCCCCTTCCGGATGCCGCGTGTCTTCTGGTGACGCTTTGGTTTTGCCGGCATCGCGAACGGTCCAGAGCTGCCATCCGGCAAAGCCCAACACGACAATGCCGAAGAACGCCATTTCGATGATGCCGTAATATTTGGGGTCGATCATTTGGTGTTCTCCGTAATGCGGTCATGGTGCGTTATGTCTTTAGAGTAACTCGTCGTTGCGAGGAGCGGAGCGACGCGGCGATCCAGATTCAGCGGCAAATAGTCTGGATCGATGCGCTCCGCTCGCAATGACGAAGTCAGTCAACCAACTGACGTCACGTTCTAGCCCATTTTTTTTAGTAAACCATCAATCTGCTCATCCTCAGGAGCGACTGAGCGCGGTCGAAGGCGTATCTCGAGGGACGGATGCGCGGTGGTTCGCGACGGGCGTTGTTGCTTCGCAACGCCTTCGGCTCCGACAAGCTTAGTTCCTCCTCACCATGCGCGGTTTAATCTTTTGTTCGGTCGTGTTGCCACTCTAGAATAGCCGACATCACAACCTCAGGCGATTCTTCGTGCGCCAGATGGCCCAGATTTGGCAACCGCACCACCTCTGCCCCCGCAAGTCGGTTTGCCACGCGGTCGGACACCGATGGCGGCACTGCCGCATCGCGATCACCCGCCAGCAGCAGCATTGGCACTGCAAGCGAGTCGAGCTGCTGATCGAGCCTGTCGAGATTCCACCACGCCATCATGCCAAGCGCGGCGGCGCAATGGCCCGAGTAAGCAAATAAGAGCTGGTAGGTCCTGGCACCTTCGTCATCGATCCGCGATCCGGTGCTGCGTTCGAGGAACGATTTGACCAAAGTCCGGCTTTGCCCCTGAAGCGAAAACAGCCGCGGAACGATAGGGTTGAGGAATAGCGCCTTTGCCATCGTCGGAAAAATGACCTTTGCCGCTCCGGGGAATGGCAGCAGCGCGCCGTTGATTGCGACGATCGGGCAATTGGTGACAGCCGTCAGCGCCAATTGCGCGGCAATCGCGGCCCCCGCCGAATGGCCGATCACAAGCGCTGGTTTCGCCGCAAGTTTCTCGAGCATTTGGCCGATCGCGGCAGCCATTTCAGGAAGCGCATAGCCGCCAGTGCGAGGCGCACCGGTAAAGCCGTGCCCCGGCAAATCGATCGCAACGACGTGAAACTGTTTTGCAAGCAACGGCATCAGTCCACGCCAGCTGTGCGTGGCCGCCCCCGTCCCGTGGATCAGCAGCGCGACCGGCCCTTCCCCCATCGTCTGCACATGCCAGCGCATGCCTGCTGCTTCGATAAAGCGGCTGGCATCGCGGTGCGGCCAGCGTACGCCATCGCGGGTCCAGTCGGGGCGGCTCATTGCGCAGCTGCAACGATGGCACGCATGGCCTGCGCATCGGCACGCGGAAGCGGCGCATAGGCTGCCCCCATCGTGTTCGCGATCCGGCGGGCATCGTCGCGCGGACGGGCAGAAATATCGATCAGCACCGATTTGAGGCCTGACATGCCGAAGCGTTGCGCGGCGGCATCGGCTTCACCGGTCGCATCGGCCTTCACGCCGGTCGATGCCACATTGGCGCGGCCATCGGTCATCAGGATCGTGAACGGCGTTCGCCCGCGGCCGCGCTCCGATTCGGCGAGCAACTGCCCTGTGAATATCCCCGCACCCAACGGCGTACCGCCGCCGCCCGCCAGATCGGCAAGGATCTTCTTGGCGCGGACCAGCGACCGCGTTGGCGGCAGGACGATCTCGGCCCCCTCCCCCCGAAACGCGATCAGCGCCACTTGCGTGCGCTTTACATAGGCTTCGGCAAGCAGCAGTTCGACCGCGCCCTTGGTTTCGGCAAGCCGTTCTGCCGCTGCCGACCCTGACGCATCGACGATGAAGATCAGTGTCACTTCGGATTTTTCAGCAAAGCGGCGGATGCGGAAATCGGACGGGCGTACGCGAACCATCGAGCCATCACCCTGCCGTCGCCGCAACGTCTGCCACGGGGCTGCCGCGCGCAACGTCTCAATCAGATGCAGCCGCGCTCCCGATCCGGGCTTGCCCGGGCGAACGCCGATCGGCCGACCGCGCGTCAAAGACTTGCGCACCCCGGCGGCACCCTTTCCCGACTGCGACTGACGCGCGCGCGACGCAGCCTGCGCCAATCCGGCGAGGACATCGGGCGGCAATTGCGCGCGCACGGCGTCCACCACGCGTTCGGCGAGCTCGCCCATCTCGCCATCGCTTTTGACCTCGGGTTGCGGTTCGTTTGCCGCTGCCTCTTCTGGGGCTTCGGAATCGTCAGGCAGTTCGGGAAACCGCCGTGCGCGCGGCATCAGCACCAGCCGCATTGCCGTGGCGATATCGTCTTCGGTCAGACGGGTCCGACCCTCAGCGACGGCGGCAGCGCGCGCAACTGCGAGAGCCAGCAACGGCGCACGCGCACTGTCGATCCCAAGCGCAAACGCCATTTCGCACACGGCAACGATTGCCGCTTCAGACGAAACCGCGATGTCAGCATGATCGCCGACGTCAGCGATGGAGTCACAATCGCCCATCGCCACGCCATCGAGGCAGATCGTCATGCCAATCCGTTCGATCAGCGCGGCCGGCGGCGCTTCATCGCCCTCGCTTTCATCCAGCAAGACCACCGCGATCCGGGCAGGGAGTCGCATCGCGAGTCCGTCACGCTCGACAGCAATTTCGCCATCATCAAGCGCCGCCGCGAGCGTCGTTGCGACATGCGA
>JANPIQ010000303.1:0-6242 GCA_031425075.1 Sphingomonadales bacterium | reverse complement strand
GCATCGACGTGTTCACGACGCGCCCCGACACGATGTTCGGCGCAAGTTTCGTCGCGGTTGCAGCCGAACACCCCCTCGCTGTCGAACTGGCCGCCAACGCGCCGCGATTGCAGGACTTCATCGCGCATTGCCGCAAGGGCGGGACGACGGCAGCCGAAATCGAAACTGCCGAGAAGCTGGGATTCAACACCGGGCTTTCGGTCGAACACCCGCTCGATCCTGCGATCCATCTGCCCGTTTATGTGGCCAATTTCGTGCTCATGGACTATGGCACCGGCGCGATCTTCGGCTGCCCCGCGCACGATCAGCGCGATCTCGATTTCGCACGCAAATATGATCTGCCGGTGCGCCGTGTGGTGGCCGATGGCGATCATGAGGCGTCCGATTTCCACAGCGATCTGGCCTATACCGGCCCCGGGCAGATCGTGAATTCACGTTGGCTCGACGGGATGAGCGTCGATGACGCCAAGGCGGCAGTGATCGCCAAGGCCGAAAGCGAGGATTGGGGCGAGGGCCAGACGCAATACCGCCTCCGCGATTGGGGCGTCAGCCGCCAGCGTTACTGGGGCACGCCGATCCCTGTCATCCATTGCGAATTCTGCGGCGTGCTGCCTGTCCCGCGCTCGCAGCTGCCGGTGACGCTGCCTGAGGACGTCGGTTTCGACACGCCGGGCAATCCGCTCGACCTGCACCCGACGTGGAAGCATGTCGATTGCCCCAATTGCGGCGTGGCGGCGCGGCGCGAGACTGATACGCTCGACACTTTCGCCAATTCGAGCTGGTATTTCCTGCGCTTTGCCAGTCAGCCTGGCGACAAGCCGTTCGACCGTGACGAGGTCGCGGCATGGCTGCCCGTCGGCCAATATATCGGCGGGATCGAACACGCGATCCTCCATCTGCTCTACGCGCGCTTCTGGACCCGCGCGCTGCAAAGAATCGGCAAACTCGATTTCGCCGAGCCTTTTGCTGCACTGTTCACGCAAGGGATGGTGACGCATGAGACCTATTCTATGCTGCTGCATGAAGATGCCGGAGACAGGGAAGTCTTTTTTAGTCCATCAGAAATCGAGTGGCACGAAGGCAAACCTTACATCGCGGAAAACTACCCGCAGGCACCGTTAACACGAGGTCGCATCATCAAGATGTCGAAATCGAAGAAGAACGTCGTCGATCCTGATCCGATGTTCGATCAATATGGTGCCGATGCCGTGCGCTGGTTCATGCTCAGTGATTCACCCCCCGAACGCGATCTCGAATGGTCCGAAAGCGGGATCGAGGGGACGTGGCGGTTCGTGAACCGGGTGTGGCGGTTGTTTGAATCGCTCGATCCTCCTCGGAGAGGGGATGATTTAGGGCTCCGCAAAAGCCTTCACCGCGCCACAGCCGGCATTGCAGGCGACATCGAAGTGCTGCATTTCAACAAGGCGGTCGCGCGCGTTCACGCACTGGTGAACGATATCGAAAAAGCCGCGCCGTCAGCCGACCGCGACGATGCGATACGCGCCCTCGCGCGCTTGATTTCGCCCATGCTGCCGCATCTGGCTGAAGAGGGCTGGGCGGCGATGGGGGAAACCGGGCTCGTCGCGGCCCAACTCTGGCCCGATTATGATCCGGCTTTGCTGATCGATGACGAGGTGACCATCGCGGTTCAGGTAAACGGCAAATTGCGCGATACGCTGACCATGCCCAAGGCCGCAACCAAGACCGAACTCGAAGCGGCAGCGATGGCTTCGGACAAGGTGATCCGCAGCTTGGGCGGCGCAATCCCGAAGAAAGTCATTGTCGTGCCCGGACGGCTGGTTAACATCGTCGCATGATACGCTTTGCGCCCCTCATGCTGCTTGGCCTCCTCCCCGGTTGCGCGCTCCAGCCGCTTTATGGCAGCGGCGAATCGAGCGCGACGGTTCAGGCTTTGCGCAGCGTCGAAGTCGCGCCGATCGATGGCAGGGCCGGCTGGCTGATGCGCAATGCGCTCAATGACCGGTTGCGCACCCCGCGCGGTGAGGCGGCACTGTATCGGCTCGAGGTCGAGCTCGACGATCAGATTTCAGGCTTCGGTGTGCGCCGCGACGATGCAGTCACGCGCGAACGTCGCACGTTGCGCGCCCGCTATCGGCTGGTCGAAGTCACGCAAGGAACTGTGGTGCTCGATGCGACCGCAGGCTCCGATGCCGGGATAGACGTGGTCGGATCCGAATTTGCCACCGTGGCTGCCGAAAACACCGCGCTCGAACGGCTGACGCAGATCATCGCCGATCAGATGATCGCGCGCATTGCGCTGTTTGCCCGCCGGACGTCGGCAGCGGGCAGCCCCCAACCCAGGTGAAGGCCAGCCGCGGCCAGGTCGAACGACTGCTCGATACAGGCGGCGGGCCGTTTCCGGTGTTTCTCCTCCATGGTCCCGACGAATCGGGGTCACGCGCTTTGGTGACGCGGCTGATCCGGGCGCTTGGCACCGATGTCGAACGGATTGAACTTGACGCAGCCACGCTCAAGACCGATCCGGCACGGCTTGCCGATGAGGCTGCGTCGCTCTCGCTGTTCGGGGACCGGCGGCTCGTGATTGTCACGCTGGGCGGAGACGATGCCGCAACGGCGATTGGCAACCTGTTGTCGAGCACAACGATCGCCAATCCCGTCGCGATCGTGGCAGGACAGCTCAAACCCGGCTCCGCGCTGCTCAAGGCCGTACTGGCGCACCCGCGAGCCCCAGCCTTCGCCAGCTATCCGCTTGAGGAGAAGGAACTTTCCGAACTGGCCAGCACGATGGCGCGCGAACGCGGGCTTCGGATCGATGCCGCCACTGCACGCGCGCTGGCCACACTGTGCGGGCAGGACCGTGCGGTGCTCGAATCCGAGGTCGAAAAACTGGCGCTTTATTGTAATGCCGATCCGGTGGCCCCGGTTACGGCAGACACGCAGGCACTCATTGCCATCGGTGCCGATTCGGGAGAACCAGAGCTGTCGATCCTGACCGACGCGGCGTTTGGCGGCCGCGCTGGCGATGTCGCCGATCAGATCGCGCGATTGCGGATCGAGGGCGCCGAGGGGATCGTGCTGCTGCGTGCCCTGACGCGACGGGTGCAGCTGCTGATCCGGCTTCAAGCTGAAATTGCCCGAGGCAAATCGGCAGATGCGGCAACCGCCTCGGTGTTTTTCAAGGATAAAGGTGCGGTGCAGGCGCAGCTGCGACGCTGGTCACCCGATCGGCTTGCCCGTGCGTCGGACAAATTGCTCGACGCCGAGCGCGCCATCATAGCGAGCGGGTCGGCCGGCCCGATCCTTGCCGATGCCACGATCCTCGATATCGCGCGTGCGGCGCGGCGCTGACCCAAGACGCGAACTCTATGCCAATCCGCGCATCCTGAAGAGCGGGATTGCGTCATTGGGTCAATTAAAAGCCGCCATATTCTAATACGCAAATTCATCGACAGGCGCGATCGGCAACAGCAATCGCCGCGCGCTGCGTCGTGCCATCCGGAGCGTTTCGGCCTTGCGCCGCGCTGCGGCCATCGGTGTGACGGGCGCATCGCGGACAATTGCCGCATCATAACGATCGGCAACGATCACCCCGGTTCGCGCAGGGGCAAGACAATCGCGATCGAACAGCGCCAGATCAAAACCTTGAGGCACCGCCCAGAAATACCTGTCGCAATGGCCCAGATATTCGGGCCATTTGGCATCGCCGAGGAGATCAGCACGCGAACATTTGATCTCGACGATCACCACTTCACCCTTCGCCGACAGCGCCATCAAATCGACCCGGCGGCCGTTGCCCAGCGGCACTTCAGCAAGCGCCACAAGATCGTGACGCAGTAGAAGTCGTGCAACACCACGCACCACATCTGCCGCCACGAGAGGATCGCAATTCGGGTCCATCGCGCCAGCATTAAGCGAAACGCATCGGGAACGAAAGGCCCTTAGCGATAGAAAATGTGGTTGCCGACAGCGGCAACGCGCGTCAGGCGCCAGCCGGGCGACACGTGGCGGGCGTGAAAAAACAACGCTTTGGGGGCGGCGCTCTGCCACAAACCGTCATGCGCAATCTGCGCAATCGCGACCGCATTGGCCCAGTGACGGCTGTGTTTTGCGATTGCGGGCATACTGCCCCTGCGAACGAACGAGAACTGGCCGGGCTGGAAGACCACGCCGCACAGGCTCGACGCGAAGCGGCCCGAAGCGGCCCGATTGACGATCACCTTCGCCACCGCAAGTTGACCTTCGAGTGATTCGCCCTTGGATTCGAAATAAATCGCGCCCGCAAGGCAATCTTCCTGCGCGTTGCGCGGCGAAGCGCCGGCGCGATCGGCGACCAGTGCGACCAGTGAACCACGCGCCAGGCGCGCGATTTCAGGCTGTTCAACAGGTTCGGGAATGATTGTGTAATCGACCGGCGTTTCGCCTTCGGCGGCGGCCGCATCGTAAACCGAGTTTGGAAGCAGCGTCGTCTGACGCGCTTCAGCGATATCGGCGGCACCCCATGCGGTGGTGCCCATCACGCCAGTTAATCCGGCGCAGAGGAAAACAAAGGCTGCAGCAGGTGCAGCGCGGAACAATCGAGACATGATACCGTTAGACTATGCAGTGGCTTGTTTATCGGCTCCGTCCCAAAATCGGACCGCCGGAAACGCACCCCTGTCTACGTTCGCACCCCATGTGCTGATCCAGACGATACCCCTGTCGGATCAAGGCGGTGCGGCTACGCGTTGCGATGAACAACCACTGATTGTGCGCTGCAGCACAGTCAACCGATATGTGACAGTTCCGCGATGAGCTGTGTTGCAACCGGGACATCCAGTTCGATGATCCAAATGTCGGGATCGCGTGCGCGCCGGCGTCCCTGATACGCGGTAATTTCTGCAACGTTTTCAACGATTTGGGGGCCACAGGACCGCCAAATATAATGAGAATCCTGAGCAAGCTGGCGTTCGAAAAGCCCGAAAAACCGCCCTTTTTCAAGAATGACTAGCAAGAGTTGGCCCGCCTGCAAATCGCCCTTGGCAACGACAGCAGCAAACCCCCCTTGGGCCTGCGCGAGTCGCATCAGCGCGCTTGCGGCCATGTTGGCAGCCAGCCCGCTGGTCATTGCGTTGCCGCAGAATAGCCGTCGAGCGTCGAAAGCGCGAATGCTGATCGCATGAAGGTTCCGGTGCCGCGTGCGGCCTCTTTGCCATCGGGCCCGAACAGCCTGGCTTCGGCAACGAACACGCGTTTGCGCCCCGAGACCCATCGCCCTTCGGCTATGACAGGCCCCGCCGCAAGCGGGCGTGTGAAGAACAGGTTAAACGACGTCGTCAGCAGAAACCGGTCAGTCACAAGGCTGTTCGCGGCATAGAATGCCGCATCGTCGAGCATCTTGAAATAGGATGTGCCGTGAATGGCACCGCCGGCATGAAACAAAGTGTCCCCCAGCGTTGCATCGATCCGGGCGATACCTTCACTGGCGATCGTCAGGCGCGAAGGAAACAGCCGGTTGATCGCCGCTTGAGCATAAAGCGATTCGAGCGCGCGGTAATGCGCACCCGATCCGCCTTCAGGCGGCATTTCTGGCATCCTGCCGCACGTCGAGCAACGCCAGCACCGCCTCATCGGGTCCGGCGCCGCGGAGCTTTGCCACAAAATCCTGATCGCGCAGGCACCGGCTGACCTGTGCCAGCGCCTTCAAATGTTCAGCGCCTGCATCGGGCGGGGACAGCAGACAGAACACCAGATCGACCGGCAGATCGTCGATCGCTGCAAAATCGATACCCGGTTCCAGCCGGGCAAACATCGCCACGATGCGATCGAGCCCTTCGATTTTTCCGTGCGGGATCGCCACACCCTTTCCAAAACCTGTCGAACCCAGCCGCTCACGTTCGGTCAGTCGTTCGATGACGACCGCCGCCGCAACGCCATAGGCGCGCTCGGCAACAGCGCCAAAATGCGCGAACAGCGCCTTTTTGCCTGCGACGGTCAAACGGGCAGCGACAGCATCGGCAGTAATCAAGTCATCCAGCATGTTATTCCCATCGCTCAAGGCGCTGCAGCGCCATTACGGCGCGCGCTCGCATCATCTGCATTTGTGCAACCGTTGTTTATTGAGGCTCGACCCAGCCGATTGTGCCATCCGAACGGCGGTAGACCATATTGTACGTGCCACTGACGCTATTTCGAAACAGCAGCGCATTGGTGTTGCGCAGATCGAGCATCATCACAGCATCCGAAACGCTGGCTTCGGGCACATCGACCCGCGTTTCTGCAAC
>JANPIQ010000302.1:0-11408 GCA_031425075.1 Sphingomonadales bacterium | reverse complement strand
GCCGAACCACGCCACGATTGCGCCTGTCATCACCAGAAGAGCCATCCGAACCATTAAGATCGTTTAGCGCACACAGCCTTGCCATAGCCTTTGCCAACATGGTTACGCCGAAGTTAAGGTCGGCGCAGGGGTGTCTGCTCCGCCACGCAGGGCGCGGACCCGCCGCCACTGCACGGCGCCTAGGATCCCGATGAGCAAACCGGCAAGCAGCAATTGAACTATCACCACGATGTACGGGCGCCGCAGCGACGCGGCGGTTGAATGCAGAACATAGAACGGCTGTTCGACACGATATCCTGCGTAACGATAAAGCTGAACCAGTTCGCCAGGCATTGCCCCGCGTTTGAGAATGCCTGTCATGCTGATTGCGCCACGACGGGTTTGCTGGTCAACGGGAGGCAATTCAACGAAAAATTGAAGATTCTGGTCCCGCGAGCCTGGCGCGACAATTGGCGCAAAACGCGCGCTGCGTCCTGTAACCAGCTGGTCGGTATCGAACGCGGCAGTCCGCGCGTAAAGGATCGCGCCGTTAATGGTCGTAAGCCCTTCGCGCGGAAGAGCGACCATGGGGCGATCGAGCGTGATCTGCTGCGCAGGACCATCGTCATTTGGCAAGGCGAGCATGGCGACGAGCATGGCCAGCGCAACTGCAACTATCCCGCCTGCAAGCCCGAACAACCCACGAAGGTAAGCGCGTGCCGATTGCCACGCCTGGACCTCGGCCAAAAGGCTTTCGCGGCGCTTTTGCGGTTTTATCACAAACACTGCCACAGGCAGCGTAAGGAGCAAAATCAGCAAAAGGCAGGTGAGGGTCGGATAATACACGCCGATAATATCGAATTGCCATTCGGCGACGACGGCAACCACGCCCCTGTAATTGATCGATTGCCAGAAAATGATGATCCCGACGATGGCGATCCATAGAGCCATCAAAGCGGGACGCAGGGACCGCCTCCAAAGCCTCGAAGCCTTCGCCATGTTCCGATTCCCTGTTTACGCATTTACATATGGTGTTTCGGTATAACCGATGTGCGGCAAGTCGGTTCAGTGCAAGCAAAAACCCTTGAGCTGAATTCAATTCGGCGTTGCCGGTGTTAACCGTTTACCCGCTCGTGTTTGCTAATGAAGCTGCTATTGGCGAGACCGATGGAGTTCGGGGCATCTGGAGTTTGAAGACATGCGCAGTAATTCAGTTCGTTCGGGAAAAAAAACAACGCGGATCCCTCTGCTGGCAATGCTTGCGTCGGTTACGTTGGTGTCCTGCAGCAAGGAGCCCGGGGGTCAGGTTGTAGCCGTTGTCGGAGACGAGGAAATCACTCAGCAGGAACTGCGCGTCGAAGCTGAATTGCTTCAGACGCCGACGTCGCGTGATTTTCAGTCGATCGCACCGGGCCTTTTGCAACGCGTGATCGAGCGGAACCTTTTGGCCGAATACGCCAGACAGCAAGGGCTCGATCGGGGTCCTGAATATGTCGCCCGCCGTCGCCAGCTCGAACAAACGCTGCTTGCCACGCTCGCGATCCGGAAACTCAGCGGAACGCCTAAGACGCCGACCGCTGCCGAGGTCCAGAAGTTCATTGCTGATCGCCCAACCATTTTTGCACGGCGGGAACGTCTGTCACTTGATCAGGTGCGCTTTGCCACGCCGGCCAATTCGGCGGACATCAAGAAACTGACCGATCTCGGAACGATTGATGCCATCGCTGCCAGACTGACGGCCGACGGCGTGCGTTTCGAACGTGGACGTCCTACCATCGATACCGCGTCGATCGATCCCGCCATCGCCAAGCAGATTGTGGCGCTGCCGATCGGAGAGATTTTCGATCTGACAACTGCCGACGGCACATCGATCAGTACGATGACGGCGCGCGCACCTGCTCCCGCACCCGTTGCCACCTGGACTGCCCCCGCCACAGAAGCGGTGAAACGCGAACAGGCTAACAAGGCCGTAGAGGCGGCGATGGCCAAGCTTCGCAAGGAAACCGAGATCAAGTATGATCCGCCGTTCGCGCCGCCTCCACCGGCCAAGAAATGAGCGGCTAGAACCGTCTCTCGGCGATGCGGATAGTGTCCCCCGCGCGGACGATGATCAGTTGTTTTTCGCGCAGATCGATCAGCCGTTCTTCGGTATCGTTGGCACGCTTCACATAGGCTCGTTTGGTGTTTGCACGATATGTGTAACCGCCGGCAGATGCCACGGCCTGTTGCAACGTCAACCCCGTCGAAACCGGATACTCTCCGGGCCGGTTGACCTCTCCCAGAATGTAGAACGGCCTGAATGATATGACCTGTATGCTGACGCGCGCATTGTTGACAAAGCCATCGTTCAAGGCGGTTTCGATTAACGATTGCAGTTGCTCGACCGTCTTGCCGGTGGCCACGAGATTGCCGACAAGCGGGAACGGAAGATTTCCACCGCTAGTAATGACATATTCACCGGTCAAAGTGTCTTCTCCAAAAACAATGACGCGCAACTTATCGCCAGCAGACAGAGTATATTCCTCGGTCGTCTCGACCATAGCGGTCGGCGATGCTGGCGGAACGTCTGATGCACAGGCGGTCTGCGAAAGCGAAACCATCGCGGCGATCACAAGTCCTAACTGTCGTAACATGGCAATCCTTACGCTATTCGGGCTTTTGCAGTCTCGTAGCTTCTGCCACGCGCCGCGACAAGTTCCAGCCAGAGCCGATCGAAGGGATTTCTGACGTGACGGCCCCTGTATGCGTGATCATCGCTGCCCATAACGCGTCTGCAACGATTGCGAGAGCCATTGGATCCGCACGCGATCAGGCACTGGTCGGGGAAATCATCGTGGTCGATGATGCATCGACCGATTCGACGGTCGATGTCGCCAGGGCCACGGGCCTTGGCGATGACCGTGTGCGCGTGCTAGCCCAGGGCCAGAACGCCGGTCCTGCCGCAGCGCGGAATGTGGCGATTGCCCATTCAACTTTGCCATTCATAGCCATCCTGGATGCAGACGATTTTTTGCTGCCAAACCGTTTCGAACCGCTGCTCGCGGCCCAGAGTTGGGACATGATTGCCGACAATATTGCGTTTGTCCGCGAAGATGACGTGGCCAGCTTCGATCCGGGCCGCCTTGCGCGCTTTTCCGAAGACACCGTGTCGATAGACCTCGAAGCGTTTGTCAACGGCAACATCCCCCGCCGCGGCCAAGCGCGCGGAGAAATCGGGTTTGCAAAGCCTGTTATCCGCCGCGATGCCCTGATGCGCGCGGGCGTCGGTTATGACGAAAATTTGCGCTTGGGAGAAGATTTCGCGCTCTATGCCGGGCTTCTGGCGGGCGGCGCCCGGTTCGTGATGATGCGCAGATGCGGCTATGTGGCGATCGAGCGGCAAAACTCGCTCAGCGGTCGCCATGCGACATCCGATTTGCGCGCGTTGCTCGCGGCCAGCGAAAAGCTCGGGACACAATCCGGTCTTTCTGCGCGTGAACGACACGCTTTTGCGCATCACCACGCCGATATCGCGCGTCGGCTTCATCATCGCGAGTTTCTCGATCTGCGGCAATCGCAGGGGCGAGCGCGCGCAATCGTCGCTGCAATAAGCGCTCCCGCCGCATTCCCGGCGCTGGCAAAGGCTGTGTTCCGCGACAAGTTCGGCCGACGAAGCGAAACTCCATCCGGGGAGGTCCGCTATCTCTTCTGAAGCCTCCTCCCGCCCGAAAATCAGCTTCATTATCGCAAACTTCAACGGCGAATTGTATCTTGCAGATGCCATCGAGAGTGCGTTGAACCAGAATGGCGTGGACGTTCAAGTGATCGTTGCCGATGATTGTTCGACCGACACCAGCTGCGCCATTGCCCGATCGTTCGCGTCGTCCGACCCGAGGGTTATATGCCTCGAAATATCGGTCAATGGCGGGCCGGCGGCAGCGCGCAATGCCGCACTGGACCATGCTCGGGGCGATTGGATCGCTGTCCTTGACAGCGACGATCTGATCCATCCCGATCGATCGATCCGTTTGATTCAGGAGGCAGTCGAATCAGGGGCGCACATCGTTGCGGACGATCTGATCCTCTTCGACGACGCAGGCGCGATGCCAACGCGCAGCTTCTTACAAAAACCCCGCACGCGACAGGCGCACTGGATCGGCCTGGCCGACTACCTCGGCGACACCGTCATGTATGGGCGGCGGCCCAATCTGGGGTTTCTAAAGCCCGTGATGAACCGCCTGTGGATGGCACAAGCCGGTTTGCGCTACGATCCGCGGCTGCACATCGCCGAAGACGACGACCTCATCGTACAGGCGCTACTTGCAGGCGCACGCTATCGCATCATGCCCGAGCCGTTGTATTTTTACCGCAAGCACGGACATTCGATTTCGCACCGTTTGTCGCCCCAAAATGCCGACCGCATGGTCTCGGCAATCGATCGGATCGCACCATCGATCGCTTCATGCGACGATGATGTGCGCAGAGCATGGCGGCATCGCAGCCGGTCAATCGCCAGTGCATCTGCCTTTGCGCATATGGTCGCGGCGATAAAGTCGAAAAATCTGTCGAGCCTTGTTCGCTTGGCGGCTCAAAACCCCCGGGCATTGACATTATTCCGGCAACCGCTTTTGTCTACCGTTCGGCGGCTGGTTCCAAAGACAAAAGCTCCTCGGCCTCCTCGTATAATCGATCCCGACGCGGTGATGTTTCTCAGCAGGCAGCGGCTGATCGGCGCGACCAATGGCAGTTCGACCTATCTGATTGCTTTGGCCAAGGCAGCAAGGGATGCTGGCCTCAAGCCGCATCTTATTCAGCCCTCGGCAGGGTTGTTCGGAAGGACGCCGTTCTTCAAGCTGCGACCCGAAATGGCGGTATTTGAATCGACCCATATTCGAACTGCATTGGCACTGGGCCAGTGGCGGGTGACAACCCAACCGAGCATATGGTTGGGGGCTGTTCGCGCTGTGGTTTCACGCATTGCATCGCGCCTCGGCATTATAGAGGGCTGGTTTGCCGAGCGTAAGGCACCGTACGCAATCGCCGCGCCATGGACGAACGCCGACAGGATGTTTGTGACCGATCAAGGGCGCAACCTCGCCGCCACCATTCTTGCAGACTATGTGTTCCAGGTCGAAGCGCTGCCCTATCTTGTCCAGCCCGATAAGCGCGTCGCCATCGTGATGCACGATCTGTTCAGCGCGCGGCACGATCAGTTCGCAACATCTGGCCAATCGGACAGTGTCACGATGATCGACAGGGCGACCGAGATCGATGCACTGCGCCGCGCCGATGCCGTCATCGCAATCCAGCCCGATGAGGCAAAGTTTATTGCGGATAACGTGCCCGGCGCGTCGGCGATCCTGGCGATGATGGCCGCCGATGTGGTAGCCTGCGCACAGCCGGGCAGCGACGATCATCTGTTGTTCGTCGGAAGCAACACCGCACCCAATGTTCATGGCCTTGAGTGGTTTGTCGCGCAGGTATGGCCGATGATCAAGTCGGTCCGCCCTGCGTGTGTGCTCGATGTGGCAGGAACCGTTGCGCAAGGCATCGCAATCGACGCGCGCGACGTCCGGATGCTGGGGATGGTGGACGATCTTGCGCCGCTCTACGCGCAAGCCGGGGTCGTGATATCGCCGTTGCTTCAGGGGTCGGGGCTGAAGATCAAGCTTGTCGAGGCCCTGTCGCACGGCAAGGCAGCCGTTGTAACAGGGGTGACGTTGCAAGGCGTTTCGGAGTTGCTTGGCGATGCGGTGCAAGAGGCCAACACCCCCGAAACTTTTGCAGCTGCGGTAATTGCGCTTCTCGGCGACACGCAGGAAAGGGCAGCTCTCGCCGATCGGGCACTGGTAGCGGCGCGCAGCCATTTCGGCCCGCAAGCGGTTTTTGCTGAGTTTACAGACTGGTTGAAAGCGCCGCTTAACCGCGAAGAGGCCGGATGACGTGAAACTTCGGCGCGCCGTTTCAAAGCGAACATGCCTCGCCAGAAGCTTGACCTTGCCATCGGTTCGTCAGATGACCGATGCGGGCATGGCACTTAGGAACCGTTCTGCATGATGCCGCTCAATTTCGCGTTTCGTGTCTTGACGATGAGGAGCGCCGTAGAGCGACAAGCCGTCATGGCTGAGACAATAGCCAATTGTCGCAGCCTTGCGCGCAGCGACTGGCAGTTTTTTTACGCCGTTTCTCATGAGCAGGCCGGACTCAGCTACGATGGGATGTCCGCTCTCAACGCGCACGGACGGACCTTGTCTCCTGCAGAATTGAGCTGTTTCGCTAGCCATTACAGCATCATCAAAGGATTCCTGGACGAGGGTGAAGCCAATTATCTGCTGGTTTGCGAGGACGACATCGTCATCGATCCGCACTTCAATTTCGACGATGTTTTTCGGATGATGCACGCGGCTGATATTGAATATCTTCGCCTCTACTCCCGGTCGATGGTGCCCGCTGACCTGATCATCTACTGGGCACGGTTTCAGATCTTCCACTTTGCCTGGACGCCGGGTGGCGCCCAAGCCTATGCGCTGAGCCGCGCGGCCGCAACTCGCCTTGTAAACCACATCGAAGCGCGCGGGCAGATCACGCGGCCCATCGACGATGAGATGGATAGGGCGGCCGAAATTGGCAATCCAGTTTACGCGCTCTATCCTTGGCCGGTCCTCGAACATAACGCACCCACGACGATTCACCTCGATGATCAGCTTGCACTTCGGTTTGAAGAAGAGCGCAGATTACGCGCAAAGGCGGGCCGCAGGGGGATCGGTAAAAAACTGGCTTCGAAGGTTTCCGCCTTGCGCACAAAGGCGATACGCTTCAAATATTTTCGTGGCGTGCGCGCATCGCATGCCGAACTGAAAACACGATTAAGCAAGTTTTTCGGGAGCGATCAGTTCCAAGGGTTCAGCCACCGCAACGATTGAGCCGTCACTTGATCTTCCGCACCAAAAAGAACTTCGCCCAGGATCGCGCCAGCGTCACCCAGCCCACATTCTGTTCTCGCCGCACCCTGTTGAAAAACGGCGTGCCCAGCAAATGGTGCCAGTAGATCCAGCGGTAGGGATGCCATTCGTCAGGACGCCACGGCTTCACTGATTCTGTAAAATGAATGATGGTCGGCAGCCCGCTGAATTCGGCTTCGATCGCGCGCAACGGTTTTTGATAAAGGTGGATTCGCTGAAAATTCCATCGCCGATCAACCGCCACCCAATCGTTCCAGAACACCAGATTAAGCGCGTCCTGATCGCTGAACTCCAGCGCCTCCCCCTGCTCCGCGATGACCGCGAGGGTCTTGGCAAACCCGCCGCTGTCGCGGATGCGGTCGATATCAAGCAGGAGCATTCCCGCGTTGAAATAGGCGTGTGCAGCTACGCCATAACGTGCGGAAAACCGTACAGGATCGATCCAGGCATCGGGGACGGCGGCCAAGCTTTTCCCATCCAGCCGCGTCTCCCATAACATGCGCAGCGATCCGGACACGATCATGTCAACATCGAGATAAAGGATGCGCTTGATTTCAGGGGCAATCAAGCGATCGAGCTGCAACCGTAGATAAGTGGCCGCCGAGATATGCCCGATCTGCGGCGTGGCCAGATCGCGAGTCGAATCCGCCTGATGCCAGCAAATCGTGTCAATCGGCACGCAGGCATCGAAAATGTCACGGTCTGCCTCTGCAATTCCATCGTGGATGATGTGGATGCAAAGCGGCGCGCCGTGATCATGCCGCGCAGCCGAACGCAGCATCGCAGCGCAATGCGGCAGATAATTGGCATCGGTCGCGCATGCGATGTGAATCGTATCAGCCATGCAAAGCGACCGGCAGGCGCGTTGGAAAGTGGCAACAGGCCAGCGCCGGCATATCGACCCTCGCGTCGCACGCCTGCAGCGCGGTCATGTTGTTTTCGGCCATCTGCTCGTCCTTCCCCATTGAGCCGCGGACTCAAAAGTAACGCGATTTACCCTCAGGACGCCAGAAATTGGCCATGAACATGGCGTGTGCGAAGCGGAAGTGCGCGCGCGCGCGTTCGGGTCTTCTGCGTAATGTTGCAAGAACGCCGCGCAGAAAGCGGTGCGCGATCCTGTCAGGCATGATCAGCCTCCGGTTCACGAAATGCCCGATCGCCAGTTCCTCGTTCATCAGCTTGATCTCGCTCCATACCGTTTCGCCGTGATTGGGGTTGAGATAATCGATGTCGTTTGTTTCGATCCGCAGTATCGGGCGACCAAACCGGTCGAGATAATATCGAGACCATTCCTGATCCTCTGCTGAAAATACCTCTTCGCGAAACGGCCGATCGCGCAAGAGCTGGGTCGGGATGAGCGCGAGGCTGTTGGAAAGCCCGTTGCGACCAGTGAAGCAGCGCTTGTTGATCTCGATCGCGCGATAGGACAGCGATGCATCGCGCGACAAATCCCAATAGACAATCTCGACCCCCCTGTCGGCAGCCTCGAGCCAACCTTTTTCGACCAGATTTGCCGATCGAATCAGCATATGGCTGCTCAGCACGAGTGTGTACGGCTGTGTTGCGGCATCGACACCGATGTTGATCGCCTTCGAATAATTGAAGCTTTCTTCAGGGTATCGAACAAATTTGACGCCTCCTGTCGGAAACGCATGTTGAAGCTGCCCATCGCGGGAGGAATCGACGATGATGATTTCGCCCGGTTGAAGCGTCTGGTCCTTTACAGCCTCGATCACCTGAACGAGCAACGGCGTCAGCTCATACGCCCGAATGATAACACTGTAGCGCAACAGAAATTCCGTTCTGAATAAAAAACACAGAAGGATATCGACAAAAATCGCAAGCCACCGATCTTCAGCTCATTCGCTTTGGCCCCAACTTCTGTCGAAGCACATCTAAAATCATTTCAGGCGACCAATTGGCGGCAAGCCCGACGAGTGCCGCCCGTGTCGAAAACGCCAGTCCTGGCACCGACCGGCGCGCTTGGATCAGCTGATCGGCCAGATGATCGTGAACGCGCCGGCGCGAATCCGATTGATCGGGGCATCGCTTGTAATGACGATTTACGGCATCGCGAATGTGCCGGTCCACAACGAACTGACGCGCAGCACTGTGCCTGGCATAAGCAGAGGGAACCCAGCGGTCCATGGCATCGCTGACCACAGACTGTTCGGGCGTGATCCCGGTAACCCGTTGATATTGGCGTGCGGCAACAAGAACCGCCAGACGGCGCTGCTCATCGCTACTTCGTGCCGAAATGCTGTCATGGCCCGCGCGAAAACGATAGAGAACGCCCGTTGCCTCGCCGATTGGGCCAAGTGCGACCATGCGACACCAAAGATCATAATCTTGAGAGAACCGAAATTCCGGATCATAACCGCCGGCCTGATCATATGCCGATTTGCGAAACATCATATTGCCATGTCCCGCGATGATATTGGAAAACGCCAACAACAGCGGGAGCGAGACTTCATCAAACCTGCGCACAGCCAACCCCAGCGGCCGGAGATCATGCGCCACATTCTCAATCCCGCAACTCACCGCCACCAGATCGGGCCGCGAATCGAGGAGCGCGGCCTGCCGTTCGAGCCGTTCGGGGTTCGAAAGATCGTCGGCATCCATCCGCGCGATCAGTGGCGCACGCGCGGCGGCAACGCCGCGCACCAGCGCCTTGGTCAGCCCCGTATTGGCCTGATCGAGGATGCGTATTCGGGCGTCTTTTGCGGCATAGGATTCAAGCACAGCCAGAGTGCCGTCCGTCGATCCATCGTTGACGATGATGAACTCGAAATCGGACAGGCTTTGCGTCAATATGCTGTCGATGGCATCGGCGACCAGGCGACCGCCATTATAGACCGACATGACGACACTCACCCGGGGAACAGCCGCTCCCTCTTCGCCCAAGGCGTCTTCACCCATGGCGCTGGCCACCGCCGCGTTTGCGCATCACGATCTTGATCTGCGCTGAAACCAGATCTTCGTAATCCAGCCCACGACCGCGAAAACTGTCGGGATATCGTTCGATCACGCGCCAGAAATCCGCGATCGTTGCCATCGATTGCGACACGATCTCGACACCGGGATGAGACCAGATTGCCCGATATTGCGCCGGTCGCCAGCCATTGACGAATTGCAACGTGGTGCGATCGCCCCCCAGATCGGATATGCCGAGCTGATCGAGCTTGCTGGCGATAAACTCCGGCGAAAACAGAAACTGCGGATACGGCATGAACAGCGATCTGTAGGCGTGAAGCCCCCACGGGCTGGCATGCAGCGGGCCGAAATCGAGACAGACGATCCCGCCGGGGCGCGTCACCCGCACGATTTCATCGAGTGCCGCTTTGGGATCGGACATATGTTCGAAACAGTTGAAGCTGGTCACAAGATCGAAGCTATCGGCATCGAACGGCAACCCGGCGCAGCAATCGGCGGCAAAGAACGGCAAGGCCTTTGCCGCGGGTTTTCGCCAATCCTCAAGATCGCAGAGCGAGACATCATGCCCCACCCCGGCCAGCATCGCGCCGAGCGTGCCATCGCCTGCCCCCACATCAAGCGTCCGCAGCGCGCCATCGGTGGCGGGCAGATGCGCAAAGGCAAACACGATCCGCCCCGCCGCGCGCGCGCCAAGGCTGACATCGTCATAGCCATATTCGGGCACCCGCGGAAACTTGGTCTGAAGCAAGTCGAAATCGCGTTCGGCGGCGGCGGTATCGGGCGCGGCAGGATCGGCAAGGATCGGCACAACCCGCCGCTCTCGATACCGCTGCGCGATCTGCGCCTTCAGCGCACGTGGACGGGCAAGGAGAGTCATCGGTCTTTCAATTTCCTTGCAGGCGATCCGGCGGCAATAATTTGAAGCTATCGGTTACCTCTAGCCCAAAACTCCTAATTAAGTACACCGCTCGTAGCTTGAATAACACGACTTATCCGGTTGGCTTTGCAAGGTAGGTATTCGGGAGGGTGGCACTACGGACCACCTACGGTAAGCGTCCAAACGGCTAATTCCCCTTCTCACCGCCTGGATGTCCGGACCTATCGCTGCATCCGCCCAGCCTGATACGCGAACTGGAACCCTGCAAAGCCGAGTCGGCGATAACAGCGCGTCGCATTTATACAATAAAGAAAATTAACCATGTTATTAACCTAGCGTATCGGCGCGCTCAGGCTTTGTTCGCGATAGAATGTTTCTCGCGGCTCTCGCAACCTCTTTTT
Source organism: Sphingomonadales bacterium (assembly GCA_031425075.1). GTDB lineage: Bacteria > Pseudomonadota > Alphaproteobacteria > Sphingomonadales > Sphingomonadaceae > Aquisediminimonas. The sequence goes on along the minus strand of JANPIQ010000302.1, from coordinate 276 downwards.
CTGGTCCATCAGGACGTCCAGAGATCCACCAAGCAGACCATAAGGCCAAAACATAAGCGACGCCCCCTATCCCGATCTCGGCGGCGAGCATAAGCACCTGATTTAGCGCTTGCTCACTCGGAAGCCCTACTGCCATTTTGAAAAGCAATATCGCGGACGTCATTACGCAGACTGCGAAAATCGGCCTCCAATTCACAGCAAACTGTGTTTGAATTCTCACAGACACCAGAGAACGTATCATCGTCATGTTCAATCCGAGATAAATGAGGCCGGTTA
>JANPIQ010000301.1:0-2261 GCA_031425075.1 Sphingomonadales bacterium | reverse complement strand
GTTATCTTCTCCTTGAGCCTGATACTTTACATTTTTGTTTTAAGTGATTTGATATTTTCTTCGGCGGTGGTTGTTTACGGATTTTCGTTTGCTTTGCAAGGGAATCAAACGCAACTCAGCTTTACATTTTCTAAATATGTCAATAGCAAAAAGAGGCTAAAAAAAGTGGAATTATGATGGGGTTCTTTCTCCAAAAAAGGGAGGTATCCCTTGGGATTAAGTGCGGTTTTCCATCTCCTATAGAGGTAGTTTAAAATGTATTCAAAAATGTATTCAAAACGGTATGCACCAATAGGTGTGATTTTGAAACGGTTGAGTGAAAGGACTTGCATTTTGATGTGAAACAGATATGTAACACCTCCGCTTTATTTTCTACTTCGACACAAAATGACAATTCACAAACGCTTTTTAAGTTTTATAAGGGAAAACATCAACCTGTATTTTTTAGACCCAAGCCTGTTCCAGTTTATCTTCACTCACTAAAAAGGCATCTGATTATTACGTGAAGGACTGGCTCAGGCAAATCTGTTTTCTTACTGTCGCTTTTCTACAAACTTCAATACCTATCGCACAAGAAAAAGCAGTATTCCATCATCTTATTAGATCCCCACGGAGATTTGGCGGAGCGTGTATTTGCGTTCCGTTTGAACCTGTTGAAGCCACAGCGTATCATTTATATCGACCCTGGGCGAGAGAAAGATAAAATTCCCTGCATCAATCCGTTTCGAAAAAAAGTTACAAACCCTTTGATGGTCGATTTATTGGCTCAACAGCGAGCCAAAACTTTTTCGGAACTTGTTCCCGAGGCAGGGATGTCCTTGCAGATGGAATCACTTTTAAAACCCTGCTTGGCGGTTTTGTTTTCACAAGGAGAATGTGGTTTGTCGGACTTGCAGGATTTTATGAACGATGCAACCAATCAAAAACGGATTGAACTTTGAAAAAAAGCGAGGCATCCCGTGTACAGGAATTTCTTTGCCAATGCCTTTCAAAATAAAAAGTATGGGGCAACCAAATTAGCTGTTTATACGAGATTACAGCACCTGCAAAACAATTACAGTTTTTATCTGATGATGAACTGAAAATCCAACTTTGATTTGAAAAAAGAAATGCAAAAGGGAAATGTTATTTTGTTTAATCTTTCCAAAGGAAAATTGGGCGAGGATACAAGCAGGGCACTTTGAAAATTTATTTCTGCAACGCTGTTAAGCATTGCCTTGCAAAGGGCGTTCGAAGAGGAAAAATTCAGAAAGCCTTGTTATCTTTTTGTGGATGAGTTTCATAACCTTGCTACTTGAGGCAGTAGTATCGAAACCATTTTTAGCGAAGCAAGAAAATATAGGCTTCATCTGATTGTGGGAACTCAAAGCATCAATCAACTTCCTGCTTCGCTCAAGGATATGGTTATAAATAACACCGCTGTTAAACTCTTGTGAATTAATGGTTTAATAGCATTAAAGGCACAGGCGTGAGATTTGGGAGTATCTTTCAATGCCTTGAAGTTTCTTCCACCCTTTTATTTCTATCTCAAACAAGACCACTATCCCGCAGTAAAAATTAAAAGTCCGGACTTTCTTCTCAAAAATCCTAAAAGATATTTTCTATCCAAAGAAGAACAGGCGAAACTAAAAACCCAAATACTTACCAATACTATTCTTTACAGGAATAAGGAAGAGGATTTGTCAGCTACTTCACCTCAAAACTCCGCAGAGTCCACCGATAATTTCAAACCTAAATACCAACTGTAATAATTCTTGTTATAAAAATGAAGGCTTTTTTTGCCTTTTTACTTTTTTTATGATTATTGGAATGTTAACCAAAAGACTTTTTTTCAAAACGCTGTCTCCATCACAGGAAAGTGTTTTATTGTCGTTGGCTCGTTATAAATTCCTAACCACAGGGCAGATGCTCCGTTTGGGAATTATGACAGATAGAGCCAACCTCAACAAACAAATTTCAGAGCTTAGGTATTGGAAGAATCCGCTTGTAGGTTCTGCTACTTTTGGGGTTAATCCAAAAATTGGAAAATTAGAGAGTCTCCACCATTTGACTTCGCATGGTGCAGCACTTATTGGGGAGCGTTTAAGCCCGACTGCACCTGTAAGATTTCCCAAAGCAAATACGGTTCTTTTCGGGCAAGATTACTTTCACAGAATCCATACTATCAATATCCAAATTTTCATACAAGAACGGGCATTCAACGACAACGTTGAGTTGCTCTTTTTTTTAGTCTACTTTGATAAACTATCTACGGGCAAAAC
>JANPIQ010000300.1:0-7789 GCA_031425075.1 Sphingomonadales bacterium | reverse complement strand
GATTCCGGTCGGCGAGGTGACGTTGATTTCTGTCAGCCATTCGCCGCCGATCACGTCGATTCCGACGAACAAAAGCCCGCGGCGTTTCAGTTCAGGGCCAAGTGCCGCGCAGATTTCGGCTTCGCGCGCGGTCAGTTCGGTTTTGGTGGCGGTGCCACCTGCCGCAAGGTTCGACCGGATCTCGCCTTCGCCTGGAATGCGGTTGATCGCGCCGGTCACTTCGCCATCGATCAGCACGATCCGCTTGTCGCCCGCGGCGACCGACGGCAGGAATGCCTGCACCATATGCGGCTCAAGATAGGCGTTGTTGAACACCTCGATCAGCGCCGACAGGTTGGCGCCGTCTGCCCCCACCTTGAAAAACGCCATGCCGCCATTGCCGTGGAGCGGCTTGATCACGATTTCGCCATGTTCGGCCAGAAACCTGCGCGCCGCGCCCAATGATCGCGTGATCATCGTCGGCGGCATGAAGTGCGCATAATCGAGCACGAACAGTTTTTCGGGTGCGTTGCGCACGCTAGCAGGGTCGTTGACGACCAGCGTCTCTACCTGAATGCGTTCGAGCAGGTGCGTTGCGGTGATGTATGACAGATCGAACGGCGGGTCCTGCCGCATCCAGACGACGTCGACATCGCGCCCCAGATCCAGCAGCACCCGATCGCCCGCGGTAAAGTGATTGCCTGGCTCTGGCTGCACGATCATTGGCGCTGCAAAGGTCGAAAGCCGCCCGGCGTCCCAGGTCAGATCCTCTGCCTGATAGCTGTAATTGGCGTAGCCGCGCGCCTGTGCCGCCAGCATCAGCGCAAAGGTCGAATCGCCCGCGATATTGAGGCCGGCAATCGGGTCCATCTGATATGCGATCCGCAACTTCATGGGCAGGGCGCTTAAACTGGTGGATCGGCATTGTCATCCCGGTGCAGTGGTTTACCGGCTATTTACCCGGTGCCGTTAGGGAATGCGCGCAGGATGAGGGCAGAGGTGCCACACACATAATAATGAGCTTTGCACGCTTCTTGAGGCCCGATTGGGCAGGCTGGCCCGCCAAGGCCCCGCAAGGGCTATCGCCTCGGCTCGCCGATGCGCTGGCCAAACTGCAATATGCCCAGCTGCGCGAAAATATTCCGGTGATCTACATCGCTGTTGCGGCGATCACGATCGGCGCTGCGCTCGCCAATGACAGCCTGACGGGCCAGCCAGTCCAGCAGGCGGTGCCGATGATCCTGCTGCTGGTGAGCGCGATCCAGATTTTCAGGTGGCGAAAGCGCCCGGCAGATGCCGAATCGGTTGGCTTTGCCAAAGCCCAGCTGACCCGGACGACGATTCTTGCGACTGTGATGATGGGGGTTGGCAGCATCTGGGCTGTCCTGTCGTTCCTTGCGGCCGCCGAAGGCCGGATGCCCTTGGCGCCCGTTTTCATGTTTTTCGGCGCGTTCGCGATCGCCAATTGCATTGCGAGCGTTCCAAGAGCGGCCTTTGCCCTGCTCGCAATCGGCCTGATCCCGCTGTCTTCGGCAATGATTATGATCGGCGATCCGGGCTTTGCCGTCATGGCGATATCGGTGCTGCTTGTCGGCATCCTGCAGGCGCGGCTGGTGCTTCAGCGCTTTGGCGACATGGCACAGACGCTGATCTTGCGCGAAGAGCTCGAGTCGCTGGCACGAACCGACCCTTTGACCGGGCTGCTCAATCGTCGCGCGCTGTCGCAACGGCTTGCCGAACGTTTTGCGCATCCGGGCACGGTGCCATTTGTCGTTGCTATGCTCGATCTCGATCGCTTCAAACCGGTCAACGACGATCATGGCCACGCCGTTGGCGATGCCTTGCTGTGTGCGCTTTCGGCACGGCTGACATCGTGTTTGCGCGAAGGCGATCTTGTCGCCCGGCTGGGCGGCGATGAATTTGCGCTGATTTTCGACGCCCCTCGCGAAATCGACGCTGTGGCCAACCGCATTGTCGCGCTGTCGGCAGTCCTCAGCCGCCCATACCGATTGGCCGGACATGACATTCGCGTCTCCGCAAGCATCGGCGCTGCGGTGTTCCCCTATGATGGCGACACGATGGACGCGCTGTTCGAGGCCGCCGACGCTGCCTTGTATCGCGCAAAGGCCGATGCTGCACCTTTGTTGCGCGCGGTTCCGGTCAGCAAAGCGAAACGTTGATCATATGCCGGGGCCATGCCCCGGGCGCGATAAATATGGCGTCGATCCTGATATCGTCACCCTGTATTGCGTAACGATGCGCAACGGCATCGACCGCCGCGACCACCCGCCGCAACCGCCACGGGTCGAGCGCCAGATCGAGATCGGCTTTTTGCGCGCGTGTTTTCACCTCGACGAACGCCGTAATCCGTCCACGCCGCGCCACAATATCGATCTCGCCTGCGCTGACCTTGACCCGCGTTGCAACGATACGCCAGCCATGCAGGCGCAGCCACCATGCAGCACGGCGTTCCCCCCAGCGTCCGAAGGCTTCGCGCTCGGCGCGGCTTTTCATCGCTTGAGCGCAAGCAGCCGGGCGTAAAGCGCCTGCCGGTCGCGACCAGTCGCTTTGGCAACCTGCCCTGCCGCCTTGCCTGTCGGAAGTGATGCTGCGGCATCGAGCAGCGCCGCATCGACCATGGCGTCGTCGGTTTCGGCCACGGCGTCTGCAGGCGGCCCGACCACGATGACGATTTCGCCTTTGGGCGGGGCATCGGCATAGTGTGCCGCCAAACCGGACAGACTTGCCGTCACGCACTCTTCATGCATCTTGGTCAACTCGCGTGCCACCGCAGCGTCGCGATTGCCCAGACCGGCGGCGAGCGCCAAGAGCGTTGCCGCCAGTCTTGGCCCCGATTCATACAGCACCAGACTTGCACGGATCGCCGAAACCTCGGCAATCGCATCGGTTCGCGCTTTGGCTTTGGCCGGCAGAAAGCCCATGAAGAAAAACCGGTCGGTTGGCAGCCCTGCAAGTGTGAGCGCTGCGATCGCTGCACAGGGGCCGGGAATCGTGACGATGGTGTGCCCGGCCGCACGGGCATCGCGGACGAGCTTGAACCCGGGATCGGAAATCAGCGGCGTGCCGGCATCGGACACCAGCGCCACCGATTCGCTTCCCATCCGCGCAATCAGGCCGCCGCGCACCTCAGGACTGCTATGATCGTGATATGCCACCATGCGCCGCTTGATGCCGAGCCGATTGAGCAGCTTGCCGGTGACGCGACTATCCTCGACCGCGATCACATCGGCGCTGCGCAGAACATCGCCGGCGCGCGCCGACAGATCGGAGAGATTGCCGATTGGCGTTGCGACAATGTATAGGCCTGGCAAAAGTGTGGCGTTCATGGGAGTTGGGTCATGGCAGAGGCAGGGGACTTTGGGCAAGCCGCCCAGGGGCAAATCGCTCGGGGGTGCATCGCCCAGGGGCATATCGCTCAGGGGCAAGCAGGCAGCGCGGTGACAGCGGTCAAGCGATGGGCGAGCCTTGCCGCACTTGCTCTGCTGGCGGCATGTCAGGTCGTTCCCAAAGGGCCACCCAAGACGGTCGAAGCGCCTGTCGAGGTCGATCCGAATGGCGCGGCGCTGCCGACGGACACTGCGCGGCACAGGATTGCTTTGCTGGTCCCGCTGACGGGCGCGAACGCAGGCGTGGGCGAATCGATTGCCAATGCCGCCAATCTGGCGATCCTCGATACCGGCGGCAAAACCATCCGGCTGACGACCTACGATACCGCAACCGGTGCCGCGGCCGCTGCGCAAAAGGCAGTCGCCGATGGCAACAAGCTGATCCTGGGGCCACTGCTTGCCGAAGATGTTCGCGCGGTTTCATCGGTGGGACGCGCGGCAAAAGTGCCGTTGATCAGCTTTTCGAACGATGTGTCGGTCGCCGGCAACGGCACCTACCTCATGGGGTTCGTGCCGACGCAATCTATCGAACGGATCGTTGGCTATGCCCGCGCACGCGGAGTCGATAATTTTGCCGGTCTGGTTCCTGTGGGGCTGTACGGCCAGCGCGCGTCAGCCGCGTTCCTGCGCGCGGTCGAAAATTCGGGAGGGCGCATGGTCGCGATGCAAAGCTTCGACAGGAGCCCCGGCGCCATCGCGACTGCAGTGACCAAGCTTGGCACGGCGAGCGGTTACCAGGCGGTGCTGATTGCCGATTCGGGACGCGTGTCGATGCAGGTGGCCCCGCAAGTCAAACGCCGCACCCCGGCAGTGCGCATATTGGGGACCGAGCTCTGGAATACAGAACCTGCGCTTGCGCAGAACAGCGCGATGAACGGCGCCTGGTTTGCGAGCGTTTCGGACGCATTGTATCGACAGCTGGGCAACCGATATCGCGCACGGTTCGGAAAAGGGCCGTACCGGCTCGCGAGCCTGGGCTATGATGCGGTGCTGCTGACCAACAAGATCGCGGCGGGCTGGCGTGTGGGCACCGCGTTCCCGGTCGCCACGCTACAGGATCCGGGTGGGTTTACCGGAATCGACGGTGCATTCCGTTTCGGCCGCGACGGCATCGCCGAACGCGCCTTGGAAGTCCAGCAAATCGCGCCGACAGGATTCTCGGTGGTCGCCCCTGCCCCGCGCGGTTTCGGCAAATAGCGACTGACAAGATAAGCGCCGATCTCGATCCTCGGCGTAGATCGCAACAGATCAGCCCTTAGGCAGCCACGGAAAAAACGCCGATGTCCGCTTGACATAGGCCTCGTATCCGGGCCGTGTTTTCTTCAGGCTGCGTTCGAGCATTGGCACGCCCGACAGCCTGGTCAGCAGCCAGGTGATAAGGATCGGGCCGATCATTGCAAACAGCCCCATTCGCGTTTCGGCCGCTATCAGCCACAGCCCCCACCAGGTGCAGGCATCACCGAAATAATTGGGGTGTCGGGTGTATCTCCATAGTCCAGTATCGAGCACTCTGCCCTTGCACGCCGGATCGGCGCGGTGACGCGACAATTGGGCATCGCCGATGGTTTCAAAAGCGATCCCGATCAGCGCAACGCCTGCGCCGATCCAGCCGAGCATGCCGACGTCGTAAGGCTCGCCCGGGATTTGCCCGAGCACGGCGGGCAAACAGACGACGTACAACAGCACGGCCTGCATTCCGAAGACCTGAATCAGCGAGGTTTTGGCGAAGCTCCAGCCGCGCTTCTCCATGGCATAGCCCATGATCTTCTTATAGCGCGGGTCTTCGCCGTCGCACCGCCAACGAACATAAAGGTGCGCCGAAAGCCGCAATCCCCAGATGGCGGTAAGACCGGTCAGCAGCAGTTTGCGTTCGGGGCTGCCTTCGCTTTGGACAAAGGTTGCGATCGCGAGCATGACCATCCCGAACGGCCAGAACGCATCGATAAACGATACGTCGCCGATACGCACGCTGATCGCCCACAGGATGAGGATCATGACGCCCAGCACTGTGGCGTTGGTCACGAGAATCTGCGCCGTCATATTTAATCCCCCGATATGGGGGGACTAACGCAAATCGCGCTGAAGACAATACAGCCTTAGCGCCTAGCGCACTCTTGGTCCGCCATAAGGCAAGGGTGGCGGCGGGCGACGATCGCGCCGTGGCATCTGCGCCTGATAGGCATGGCCGCAATGCGCAACGCAATAGGGGAAACCCGGATTGACCTTGTCGCCGCAAAAATGGAAATCGGGTTCGCCTGGGTGCCCCATCGGCCATTTGCAAACGCGCTCATTCAGATCGAGCAGGCTGGTTTTGCTGGCAAATTCGGGCGCGATCTTTGCAGCGACAAGCCGGCGCGGGGGAGCAGGCGTTGCAGGCGGTGCCTGATCGCCCGGGCCTTGCCGCAAAAACCCGCCCGGGCCGATCGAGCGCAATTGCGCGCCGGTGGGCGCGTGCGGATTGGTCGGTACGCCCAGCACCGGATTGACCGTCCCGCGTGTCGATTGCGGGGCCGCAGGCGCAACAGCGGCAACAGGGGGCGGCGCGGGACGCGGCGGCGGCACGGGCGCTGCCGCCTTGGGCTTGGGCGCTGCGGCGACTTTGCGCGGTTCGGCTTTGGCTGCGTCCACGTCATTGCCTTTGACCGGCGACGGCCGCGCCTGAAGCTCGAGCCGGTGCGCCTTGCCGATCACGGCATTGCGGCTGACCCCGCCGAGGTCTTCGGCAATCTGGCTCGCAGTCATTCCTTTTTCCCACATCGTCTTCAACCGATCAATGCGTTCGTCTGTCCACGACATTCGATTACCCCTGCGCAACCTGTTTGCGTCAAAAATGTTACAGCCTTGCGGCGTGTGCCGTGGCCCGATAGGCGAAACACCCATGAACAGCGAGTCCGAATTTGCGAGCCTGCCAGAACCCGGCATTCCCATCATCACGAGCATCAACTGGGCTGGGCTTCGCGCCTTGTATGTGAAGGAGGTGCGGCGTTTTTTCAAGGTCCACACCCAGACGATCTGGGCCCCTGCGCTGACGACGCTTCTTTATCTGGTCATTTTCACCGTGTCGCTAGGGGGGCTTCGCAAAGAGTCGCTGGGTGTGCCCTTTGCTGATTTCCTGGCGCCAGGCCTCATCATGATGGGGATGATCCAGAATGCATTCGCCAATGCCTCGTTCGGGCTGCTGGTCGCCAAAATCCAGGGAACGATCGTCGATTATCTGATGCCGCCATTGTCGAGCGCCGAATTGCTTGCCGCGCTGACTGGCGCTGCAATCACGCGCGCCTTGCTGGTGGGTCTTGCCATCTGGGGTGCCATGCTGTTCTGGCCGGGCGTGCATGTCGCCCCCAAACATCTGTGGGCGGTGATCCTGTTTGCGGTGCTCGGATCGGGCATGCTCGCGCTGATGGGTGTTCTGACGTCGATCTGGGCCGAAAAGTTCGATCATGCCGCCGCTGTCAGCAATTTCGTGGTGGCCCCATTGGCATTGCTTTCGGGCACATTTTATTCGGTCGACAAGCTTTCCCCGATCTTTGCCGCGATCAGCCATGCAAACCCGTTTCACTACGCGATTTCGGGCTTCCGTTATGGCTTTATCGGCGCAAGCGACATCCCGGTGGCAATGGGCGCGGCGCTGTTGCTGGTCATCAATCTGGTGCTCGCGATTGCCGCATATGCCTTGCTGCAAAGCGGCTGGAAAATCCGGAACTGAACCCCCGCCGTGGCAGCGGCTGCCGCAGACCTCATAACCCAGCCGTGAAACTCAAGTTAAGCTAATTCTCGCTTAACCTCAGGCGTTAGCGAAGAATCCGCACCTCGAGCCCCAATGGCGGCGCACACCAAATACGGGGCGGGACAATCATGACAGTGCAGATGGTTTTGGGCAGTGCGGCCGCACTTGCCTTGGTAGCAGGTGCTGCGGCACAGATTCAGGGAACAGGATCGCCATCGGTTCCCAAGAAGGCAGATTTCACGACGTTGCCACTTGCCCCAAAACCGGTGCCGTCGGTTCTTGGAATCCCTGCTCCGGTGCGCGTAACCGCTCTGCCCGCCGCTGCCGTTGCGACGGCACCTGCTGCTTTGCGCCCGCTCGATCTGCAGGCGATGCGCTTGTGGAACTGGGGGGCAAGATGGATCGGCTCCGAATGGAGCAATGCGATGAGCCCGCTGCCGTGGAAATTCAGCAACATCAGCCAGCCGGCCGGTGCCGACACGCTGCTGACGTTGAATGCAAAAGGATCGGCGCAGTTGCAGGGCGGCGGCGCCACGCCGGCAATGCGCGATGGCCTTTGGGAAACCGAACTGACCTTGCCGCGAATGAAAGACGGCGTGGTGGTGGCCCCGTTATGGCTCTACGATCCCGCCAGTCGCGACGAGATCGATTTCGAATTTGCCGGTCGCAAAGGCCT
>JANPIQ010000299.1:0-23066 GCA_031425075.1 Sphingomonadales bacterium | reverse complement strand
GGGGTGTTCTGCGGCATGGCCAGCACCGCATGGGCGCGTCGCAGTGCTTCGCGATACGGCGCGATGATCGCAAGCCGCGCTTCGACCAGCGCGGTGATCCGGTCGCGCACCTTCATCGCCGCCAGCGCCTCAGGCGGCAATTCTGCCAGCATGTCATGATCGATGCTCTCGAACCACGCATCGATCATATCGGTGGCACCGCCAGGAAACACCAAAGTCGCCACGCGTTCATCGACACCGAGCCGGAACGCGGTCGCATCGAGCGCGCGCGGCCGCCAGCCATCAAACGCCGCATCGGCGGGAAGGGCGCGGCCCAGGATCGGGCGAAGTTCATCGAGCGTCATGTCGGACAGGTCAAGCTGGTTCATGGACCCGATCGCTACAGCAATCAGGTGACAGCGCCAAGATGCACTGTTAGGGGTTTGCGCATAACTTAGGGGGTTATCGCGCCCTCAATACTATCAGGGGACGTTGTTCAATGGCCAAATTCTTCGGCAATCTCGCCGCCGTCGTCACTGTCAGCGCGGTGTTTCTGACGATCGTGATCTTCGGCTTCCACAGTGGCACCGATGCGCCGGTTTATATGAACGCGCTGCTTCGCTTCCTTCACACGCTTGTCGGCATCATGTGGATCGGGCTGCTTTATTATTTCAATTTCGTCCAGATTCCGACGATGCCCAAGGTGCCTGCCGAACTGAAACCTGCTGTCGGCAAATATATTGCGCCCGAGGCGTTGTTCTGGTTTCGCTGGTCGGCACTTGCCACCGTTGTCATCGGGCTGACGATCGCCGCGCACCCGCCGCAGCGTTACCTTGTTGAGGCGCTGACCTTCCAGGAAGGCTATCGCATGATCGGTCTTGGCATGTGGCTAGGCCTGATCATGGCGTTCAACGTCTGGTTCGTAATCTGGCCCAACCAGAAAAAGGCGTTGGGGATCGTCGAAGCCGATGCCGATACCAAGGCAAAGGCGGCGACCACCGCGATGATGTTCAGCCGCACAAATGCGCTGCTGTCAATGCCGATGCTTTACACCATGGTGACGCAAGGGGTGCTCGGCGGAGCATAGCTGATGCTCCGTAATGCGCTCGTCGCCGTGCTCCTGGCTTCGTCCCCTGTTGCGGCCGCGCAGTGCGACTTGACGCTCACAAATGCCAATGTCTGGACCGGCACGGCTTATGAAAAGCGAAGCGTGGCGATCAAAGCCGGGCGCTTTGTTGATAACGCCACGATGCCAGTCAGTCTCGACGCATCGTTCCTCTATCTGACGCCGCCATTTGCCGATGTGCATACCCATACGATCGACACACCGCGCGGACCCAACGACGAAACCCACGCCCGCTATGTCGGGCAGGGCATTTTCTATGCCCTGAACCCCAACAATATCCGTCCCGCCGGGGCCACACCTTTGGGGGAGCCCGGGTTGGTCGAATTGCAGGCAACAGGCGGCGGGATCACCAGGACCGGCGGGCACCCGCAGCCATTGTACACAGGTTTGGCGCAACGCGGCTTCCTTGGCGGTGTTACGGTCACAGAACTGCCCGGCCGTGCGTTTCATCTCGCCGATACGCCCGAACAGGCGCGCGCTGCTGTCCGCATGGTCAAGGCCAATGGTGCCCGAATCGTAAAACTTTATCTGCTCCGGCACACCAGCCTGAACAGCGACGGGCTTTCGGGCGAATCGTTCGATGCCGCCGTCATTGAGGCAAAGGCGATCGGCCTGCGCCAGATCGTCCATATCGAAGATGCCGCCGATTTTCGCCGCGCCGTGGCCGCAAAGGTCACCGCGCTTGGGCATATGCCTTATGAAGCGCCGTCGGCAAAGGATGCGGGTGAAAGCCTCCGCATTACTGCCGCAGACGCTGCGGCTGCCGCTGCTGCCGGGGTTACGGTTGTACCAACGGCAAGTGTCGGCGCCATGCGCCATGACGGGGCAAAGCTCGCAGACCAGCTGGCGATCCAGCGGCACAATCTGACGCTGCTGCGCGATGCCAAGGTCAAGCTTGCGGTGGGTGCCGACACATATTCGCTCGGCATGCATCACGAGATTACGACCCTGCGCAGTTTTGCGCTGTTCGAAACGCCCGAAATCATCGCGATGGCCACCATCAACGGGGCCGAACTGGCGTTCCCCGATCGCAAGCTCGGAAAAATTGTCCCCGGCTACGAAGCTTCGTTTGTGGCCTATTTCTTCCCGCTGACCCAAGGCTGGGCGGCGCAGCGCGAGCCTGCGGTCGGGATGCGTGGCGGCGAAGTGATGATCGATACGATCGACTATTTCGCAAAGGCTTGCCCTAAAGCTAACGCCGCACCAGCACCAGTGCCAGCCCGATAAGCGCAGCGCCCGCCCAATCGAGCGGGCCGAGTGTTTCACCATAGATCACCCAGCCGAGCAGCGCCGCGATGAACGGCTGGGTGAGGAACGCCAGCCCCACCACCAGCGGGGGAACACGGCTCAGTGAAAATACGAGCAGCCCTTGCCCGACAATCTGGCTGCCGACCGCGAGCGCGAGCAGCGGTGTCCAGTCATCGGGGATAATCCGTTCCCGCATCGCGATTGCGGCGATCAGCAGCGGCACAGCACTCGCCAGCGTCGACCAGAACAAGACGCTCCATGGCGGAAGTGTCTCGCGCACCCGTTCGATCGCGACGAGGTAAAACGTGTAAAATATGCCCGCGGCCAGACACAGCAGATCGCCGATAAAATTGACACGGCTCACATCATAGGATCGCCCGATCAGCAGCGCGCCGCCTGCCATCGCGATGATGAGCGCCATGGTTTGCGTCCGGGCAGGCCAGCGGCTCAACGCGATGAAGCCGTAAATCGGGTAGAGCAGGCTCGCCATATTGCCCAGCAACGTCGCATTGGCGAGCTTGGTTTGAATGATCCCGAGATGCCAGCTGGCAAGGTCTGCTGCAAAAAACAGTCCGGCAAAAACCAGCCAGCCGCGCTGGGTGCCCGACATTTGCGTTCCGCCTTCGAACCGCCGCGCAAGAATGAACAGCACAGGAAGCGCCAGCGCCATCCTCCAGAATGCAGACGCGACCGGCCCCGTCTCGCTCATCCGCACGAACCACGGCCCGAGCGCGAGTGCCAGATTGGCGCCGAGCAATGCGACGAGATCGCGCGGGCGAAGCCCGGCTTGGGGCGGCCCCACCAATTCTTGCGCTTGCCCCGTGCCCATCGCCACCATATCGCGGGCAATGAAACTCGTTGCAAAGGGAAACTCCATGGCCGGACTCTTCGACCCCATCCAACTCGGCGCGATCAACGCCCCCAACCGCGTTCTGATGGCTCCGCTCACCCGCGGGCGCAGCGAAGGCGTGCATGTGCCGATCTCGGCGCTCAAGGCCGAATATTATGCGCAACGTGCAGGGGCCGGACTGATCATCGCCGAAGCGACAGGCATCACGCAGGAAGGGTCGGGCTGGCCCGCGGCCCCCGGCATCTGGTCTGCCGAACAGGTCGAGGCATGGCAGCCTGTGACAGGCGCGGTGCATGACGCAGGCGGGCGGATCATCCTCCAGCTATGGCACATGGGCCGTCTAGTTCACCCCGATTTCTTGGACGGCGCGCAGCCTGTGTCTGCGTCGGAAACGACAGCGCCGGGTGATGCGCATACGCCGAGCGGCAAAAAGCCCTATACCCAGGCGCGTGCGCTGCGGCTCGATGAAATGCCGCGCGTCGTCGGCGATTATGTCCACGCCGCGCGCAATGCGATGGCGGCAGGCTTTGACGGGGTGCAGATCCATTCGGCCAATGGCTATCTGATCGACCAGTTTCTGCGCGACAATTCCAATTTCCGCGACGATGATTATGGGGGCAGCATCGCCAACCGCATCCGTCTGCTCAGCGAGATCGCGACTGCTGTTGCAGGCGAAGTCGGTGCCGACCGCACCAGCGTCCGCCTCTCGCCCAATGGCGAAACGCAAGGCGCCGATGATTCGAACCCGGTCGCGCTGTTCACCGCTGCTGCCGCCGAACTCCAGCGGATTGGGATTGCCTTCCTCGAACTGCGCGAACAAAAGACATTCGGTAGCTTCGGCACCAGCGATGTGCCGCGCGTGTCGCCCGACATCCGCCGCGTCTTCACCAATCCGCTGGTGCTCAATCAGGAATATACCGCCGATACCGCGGCTGGCGATGTCGAAAGTGGGCTGGCCGACGCGATCAGCTTCGGGCGTCCCTATATCTCGAACCCCGATCTGGTCGAACGGCTGCGCACCGGTGCCGCGCTTGCGCCCGACAATTTCAAGACCTGGTATTCGGCAGGCCCGGCTGGATACACCGATTATCCGGTGCTCCAGACAGTTTGAGGCGGTAAGCAAGGCACCGGGCGCGCCTGTGGCCAGGATGATCCTGTTCAACAAGCCCTACGGGATGCTGTCACAATTCACAGACCGTAGTAGCGCTGCGGACCGTCGCACATTGTCGGATGCGATCGACCTGCCGGGATTCTATCCCGCGGGGCGGCTCGATCTCAATAGCGAGGGGCTTCTACTGTTGTGTGACGATGGCCGGTTGCAGGCGCGGATCGCTGATCCTCGCTTCACAATGCCCAAAACCTATTTCGTCCAGGTCGAAGGCGATCCCGATGACGTTCAGCTTGGGCAGCTGCGGCGCGGCGTCACGCTGAAGGACGGCCTGACGCGACCCGCCGAGGTCGATCGCATGGCGCCACCCGATCTATGGCCGCGCGATCCGCCGGTGCGGTTTCGCAAGACCGTTCCCGACGCATGGCTCAGCCTCACGATCCGCGAAGGGCGAAACCGGCAGGTGCGCAGGATGACTGCAGCCGTTGGCCTGCCCACGCTGCGGCTGGTGCGCTGGCGCATCGGCGAATGGAGCCTCGAGGGGATCGCGCCGGGGGCGTGGCGAAGCGCCGAGGTTCGCGCCGGATCATGATGCGTCGCAAGGCTCGTCATGATCGAAGGCAAGGCTGCCGCTGTTGACGAGTTCAAGAAGCAAGCCTTCGGCCTTTGTCGAACCAATCAAGCTGGCGATATCGTCAATATGATCGCTAGCGCACAGGCATTCGGCGAGCGTCGTCATATCTCCGGCGCAATCGAAACTGTGGCCATCGACGAACAACGTGATCGCTTTTCCGTCGTGCCGGATGAACGAGAACCGGCTTGCAGGGTTACGCGATAGCGTCACGCCGTCGGCCATCCAGCGCCGCAAGTCTTCGGTCTCCACAGGCTGTTCGGGTCGCCAGTCGATATTCGACTGTTTTGGGGTTGAGGTGTGCTCGCCAAACCAGCGCGCAAATCCATCGCGGTCAAGCAGCTTGGCTGTGACCATATCGTACAGCGTGGACAGTGCCTGTGCCGAAATTTGGCCCGGATTGGGCTGGAGCGCCAGATCGGGATCGCGATACAGTTCGGATTCGGAAACGTCGCCAAGCACGTGTTCGCACCAGTGCGCGATCAACTCGCTTTGCGATGGCGCGCGAAACCCGATCGAATAGGTCATGCAGTCACTGCCCACCGCCACGCCATGATGGGCAACAAGCGGCGGCACATAGAGGATATCGCCGGGTTCGAGCACCCATTCGTCGGTCGGCTCGAACTGCGCGAGCAGCCGCAAATCGTCATGTGCGCGCAGTTCGGTGTCATCGTCGCACACTGCGCCGATCTGCCAGCGCCGCTTGCCCAGTCCCTGGACCAGGAACACGTCATAACGGTCGAAATGCGGACCTACGCCGCCGCCATCGGTCGCATAGCTGACCATGACATCGTCGACACGCCAGTTTGGCACGAACCCGAACGCGTTGATCAGCGCCGCGACATCGGGCACGTGATGATCGACCGCCTGCACCAGCAGCGTCCACGGCTCTGCACCCAATTCGCCGAACCGCGCTTCAGGTACAGGACCATGTTCGAGCGCCAGATTGTCGTGC
Source organism: Sphingomonadales bacterium (assembly GCA_031425075.1). Classification (GTDB taxonomy): domain Bacteria; phylum Pseudomonadota; class Alphaproteobacteria; order Sphingomonadales; family Sphingomonadaceae; genus Aquisediminimonas. Next base: position 17,169 of record JANPIQ010000299.1, on the reverse strand, counting down.
CGTTTGGTGATCAGCCGCGATTCGACCCCATCATCGCATGCCAGCCCGGCAAGCTCGTCGGGCTCGATGGGATTGCGCCACACGCCCCAGGGGTTGCGGATCAGCAGCGGCTTTTTCTGCCAATGATCGCGCAGGAATGCCGCCGCATCGAAATCGATCACCGTCTAGCCGCTCCCCAGAAAGCGCATAAGGGCCGGCTTGATCGCATTCCACGCCAGGTTGCGGAGCTGCGGAACAAGCCCGATCACCAAAACCGGAATCCACAACCCCGTCAGGATCAGGACGGTGCCGACGGCAAACGCTCCAAGGACGAGCGCGATGATCCTGGTTTGCCGTTCGGTCGAGGCCAGCGACTTGGGCGTGCTGCCCCACGGGCCGGGCTTTGTCGGCGCGGCAGATGGTGCATCGGCCGATGCCTGAACCGCAGTTGTGCCAAGCGTCGCACGGCCCTGACCCATTGTCTGCGGACCCGCACCAAGTCGCAGCGAACGGCCCCCAAGCGATGCCGCTTCCGATGATTGCGCCGTTCCGGTTTCCTGCCCCGACCAGGTGTCGATCGTCACCAGTCGCCGGTTGCGTTCTTCGATGCGATACCGCGAAGGAGGTGGTTTATCGAGCATGGTGGCGCGCAGCTTCGCGGATACTGAGCAAAAGGCAAATCAAAGCTGTCGCAAACGCGATCCCGACAAGGATCGTCAGCACGCCGATCGAGACATTCCCGGGAACGGCGCGCGCCGGATCGAATAGCTTGTCGAAAAAACTGATATACAGCATGCCCGATGCAAAGCCCCACGCTGCCGCCATTGTCGCAAGCGATCCCGATGTCACGCGCCGCAGCGCCCATGCGGCGAACAGCAAAAAGCCGCCCGCCAGCATATCGTCCATCCAGAAGGGAATAGGCCGCCCCGCGCCCCATGACCGATACGCTTCTCCGGTGATCAGCGACACTCCGCCGACCACCGCCCAGATGCGCAGGAACACGATCACCCAAAGCGTTCCTTGAGTGCGAGCAGCGCCAGCGCGGCCTTTGCCGCTTCGCCGCCCTTGTCTTTTTGCGCAGGATCGGCGCGAACCAGGGCCTGCGTCTCATTTTCGACGGTCAATATGCCATTGCCGATCGCGATTCCGTCCATTGTCAGCGCCATGATCCCGCGCGCGCTTTCCCCCGCGACGATCTCGAAATGATAGGTTTCGCCGCGAATGACGACGCCGATCGCGACATAGCCGTCATAGGCGCCTGCCTCTGCCGCCAGCGCAATTGCGCCGGGAATTTCAAGCGCGCCGGGCACTGTGATGACATCGGCTTTGTGCCCGGCGTCCTCAAGCGCAGCTTTCGCGCCTGCAACCAGCATGTCGTTGAGATGGTCATAAAACCGTGCTTCGACGATCAGAAATTTGGCCATGGTCATTGTCCTTTACAGCGACTGGCCGATTATCGCGAGCCCGCCACACATGATCTGCACCGCCCCTGCAATGCGGTGCCTGTCGAGTGTTTCCTTGAGCATCGCGCCGCCGAGCACAAGTCCGATCAGCACGCTGCATTCGCGCAGCGCCGATACCGCGCCGACCGGGGCCAGATCGAACGCAAACAGGGCAGGCACAAATGCAAACAGCGCCATTATGCCGGCGGCCAAGCCGATTTTGCAATCACCTGCGAGTGCGGCAAGGCTGCCGCTGCGTTCCTTGATCAGAAGCGCCGCTGGCATCGAAAATCCATCGGCCACATAAAACCAGGCAATGAACATCAGCGGTTCGGGCGCAATCCGCACGCCCTGTGCGTCGACAATCGTATACGCTGTCGTCAGCACTGCAGCGAGAAGCGCTGCGATCAGTCCCCACCGCGTGAGCCCGCCGCGTCGCGCCAGCAAAACGATTCCCGATGCGATGATCACGATGCCCGCCACCATCAGCGGCCCCATCGTGTCGCCTAGCAAGCCGACACCCAGAATGCTGGTGAAAACGGGGGTTGCCCCACGTGCCAGCGGATAAGCGACCGAAAAATCGCTGATGCTGTACGACCATGTCAACGTCGCTTGATAGACTGCGTGGATCGCAGCGGCAGCGAGTATCCACGGGATCACGGTCACAGGCGGCACGCCAATCGCGATCGCAAACGGCAGCGCGACGGTAAAACCGGTCAGCCGAACCCAGGCCTGGACCGCAAGCTTGTTGCGCCCGGCCTTGAGATAGGCATGCGCAAAGGCAGTCGAGATCGTGGACACCAGCGCCAGCAGCAACCCGAAGGTCAGGTCGGACATCCGCCCGCCTTATTCGCCGCGCGTCCCCGGAACCGGCCGTTCGCCGACGATCGACAGGCCATAGCCTTCAAGCCCCACCAGGGTGTGATGCGTGTTGGTGAGGAGGATCATGTCGTGCACGCCCAATTCGGTGAGGATTTGCGCGCCGCCGCCATAATCGCGCAGTTCCTCGACCTCGGGCGCACCTGCCTGTTTGCCTTCGGCGCGCAGCTGCATGAACCGGCTGACCATGCCAGTCATCGGCCGGTTGATGACCACGATCACGCCTGCGCCTTCATCGGCGATGGCCTCCATCGATTTGGACAGCAGCCCCGACCGTTCATGCTCTTCGCCGAACACATCGACAAACATCGACATCGTGTGCATCCGCACGAGCGTTGGCCTGGAGGGGTCGATATGGCCTTTGACCAGCGCCATCGTTTCATCGCCCGTCGCCTTGTTGAAGAACGTCATCGCGGTCCATTCACCACCCCAGCGGCTGGTAAAGCGCATTTCGGCGCGCTTTTCGACAAGGTGATCATGCTTGCGGCGATAGGCGATCAGATCGCGGATCGTACCCATCTTCAGATTGTGCATCCGCGCGAACGACACAAGATCGTCCATCCGCGCCATCGTTCCATCGTCTTTCATGATCTCGCAAATCACACTTGACGGGTTGAGACCCGCGAGCCGCGAAATATCGACGCCTGCCTCGGTATGTCCGGCACGCACCAAAACGCCGCCATCGCGCGCGATCAGCGGGAACACATGCCCCGGCGTCACGATATGCTCTCGCCCCTTATAGGCATCGATGGCAACCGAAACGGTGCGCGCACGATCAGCGGCGCTGATCCCTGTCGTAACCCCGTCGCGCGCCTCGATAGACGTAGTGAACGCGGTTTCGTGGCGCGTGCCATTGGCGCGGCTCATCAGTTCAAGCCCCAGTTGATCGACGCGTTCGCGCGTCAGCGTCAGGCAAATGAGGCCGCGGCCATGCGTTGCCATGAAATTGATCGCGTCGGGCGTGGCCATCTGCGCCGGGATGATCAGATCGCCCTCATTCTCGCGGTCTTCATCATCGACAAGGATATACATCCGCCCGTTGCGCGCTTCCTCGATAATCTCTTCGATGGGGACAAGCGCGGGTGCATCGTCGCTGGCAAACAGGTAGGATTCAAGCTTGCGCAGCGTTTCCGTTGTCGGGTTCCAATCGGGCCGCTCGATGTCGCGCAACGTGTTGGCGTGCAGCCCGGCGGCGCGCGCAAGACCCGAGCGTGAAAGGCCACCCTCTGTCACGAGGCTGCGCAGTTTTTCGATCGTAGATTGTGACATGGCATGATTCCCTGAAAGCCCATCACACCTAAATGTGATGCTTGCAAAAGTCTATCACATTGCAATGTGTATCAGAGATGTCGGCGACTGGCGTCAACGAGCCGCCCCAATTGTCCTAAACAGCTCCGGATTTGCCCGTCCTAAATCTCCGCTTGTCGATCATACAAAAAGCATGATCGCATTGCGTGCTGCCACCCCGATACAGGCTGTAAAAATAGCGCTACCCTCCGCATAATTGAGCTGCTGGCAACCCCCATTCAACTCTCAACTCCATGAGAAAACCGCCATCTCAGGCCGAGGGGCTACGCTGCGTTACGGCCGTTTGACCGGCGCAGCTCACTGCGTCAGCCGATCGTGCATCCGTGCCAGGTACCGCGCCAGTACGTCGATTTCGATATTGACCGGCTGCCCTTCGGCAAGGTTTGCAAAGGTCGTGACATCCCAGGTGTGCGGAATGATGTTGAGGCCAAAGTGGGTGCTGCCATCGGCATTGTCGCTCACAGCATTGACCGTCAGCGACACGCCATCGACTGTAACCGATCCCTTGGGAGCGAGATACGGCGCGAGATCGGAAGCGATGCGGATCGTGACGCGGTGCGAATCGCCTTCGCGCACTATCGAGGTGACTTCGCCCACACCATCGACATGGCCGGTAACGATATGGCCGCCAAGCTCGTCGCCCAGTTTCAATGCCCGTTCGAGGTTGAGGACGCGGCCCTTGTTCCAGACACCCTGCGCGGTCTTCGAGACGGTTTCGGCGCTCGCATCGACCGCAAACCAGTCTGGCCCCTTGTCGACGACAGTCAGGCAGCATCCCGAACAGGCGATGCTCGCGCCGAGACTGACGCCCGCCATGTCATAGCCGCAACCGATCACCAGCCGCAGGTCGCCACGCTGTTCGGTGCTGCGGATGGTGCCGATATCGGTGATGATGCCTGTAAACATGCGCGCCTCCCCGGCTTGGGATCAGGCCGGTCTGATGCGCTCGTAGACTTCGAGCGTGTCGCTGCCAAGGCGGCGCGTGTCGGTGCGCAGCCATTGCCCATGCGCATCGTTAAGATTGCCAAGACCGATATCGGCGATTCCTGCGCGCCCGTCGCCGATGACGATCGGCGCGCGATAGAAGAGCAGCCTGTCGACAAGGTCCGCTCGCAAAAACGCGCCGGCCGCGCCCGACCCGCCCTCGACGAAAATATCGTTGACGTCCTCGAGTGCGGTAATTGCCAACGCGCTTGGCAGTGCTTCCCATCCGATAGGGGGCACGCCATGCGTCAGCACCGCACGGCGCGGGGTGCGCTCTTCGATCCCCGGCAACCGCACATCGAGCCGGGGCTTGTCCTGCTGCAACGTGCCGCGGCCCACGACGACCAGATCGCACCGCGCACGTTCCAGATGGCAATGCGCGCGCGCCTCGATCCCGGTAATCCAGCGGCTTTCGCCATTGGCCAGCGCAATCCGCCCGTCGAGCGACGTGGCGAGCTTGAGCGTCACATGCGGCCGCGCGCGCGCCATCCGTGTGAGGAAACCCGCCATGATGCGCGCTGCGTCTGTGGCCATGATGCCCGTCCGGCACTCTATTCCCGAACCTTGCAACCGCCCTATGCCCCGCCCTGCGGTGCGCGGGTCGGGATCGGCGAGCCCTATAAATACCCGCGCGACGCCCGCCGATACAAGACCGCCGGCGCAGTCGGGGCCGCGATCGCTGCTATGCGCGCAGGGTTCCAGCGTGACATAGACATCAGCATTGCGCGCCTCTTCACCCGCCTGGGCCAGCGCCATTGCCTCGGCGTGCGGACGCCCGCCAGGCTGCGTCCAGCCGCGGCCCACGACATATCCACGTTTCACGATAAGGCAGCCGACATTGGGGTTCGGTGCTGTCCGTCCGCGCCCGCGTTCGGCAAGCGCAAGTGCTGCGCCCATCCAGCGTGTATCAGAACCCGGCATCGTCGAGGGCCTTGCCGAGTTCCTTGAACTGACGCATCCGCTCTTGTTCGAGGCGTTTGACTTCCGCCTGTTCGGCCCGCACCTTGGCGGTGTGGGCAATGGTATCGCGCCTGATCTCTTCATCGGTGCGGCTTTCGTCGAGCTTTTCGACAAAGATGACAGACGGAGGCTTGTAAACCGCATCGCGGGTCTTCAGCAGCAACGCGCCGACAAAATATCCCGGCACCGCCAGCGCCATGAGCGCAAATACCCAGTGATGGCGTTCACGCGTTGCCAGAAATGCACGCAAATCGGCAAAGGCCGCGGCGGGTCGGCTAGGACGAGGCAAACGCATGGCTCCTCAATAAGAGCGCCAATCGCGCCGCGCCAGTGCCAGTCGTCACAATTGGTGTCCGCCACCACCGCGCCGCTGCGACGGCTCGTCCGCGCACGCTATTCCAGCGACAACCGTGCAATCGCCGCTTCGCGTCCGATCAGTGGCAATAGCGCCGCCATATCGGGCCCGTGATCGCGCCCGGTCAACGCCCGGCGGAGCGGCTGGAACAAGGATTTGCCCTTGCGCCCTGTCGCGGTCTTCAACGCCTCGGTCAACGCGCCCCAAGGATTGGCCGACCAGTCGAGCCGTGTGGCAAGGTCGGCTGCGGTTGCCAGAAATGCACGATCCTCATCGACAATGTCTGCCGTGATCGGCCCGGTGACGACCTGCCACCAGTCGGCGGCATCTGCCAGCGTTGCCAGATTGGGACGGACTGCGATCCAGCCGGCCTCGTCGATCGCGTCGGGCAGCCGGTCTTGCACCGCTGCGTAATCGAGACTGTGGACGGTGCGGGCGTTGAGCGCCTTCAGCTCCTCCTCGTCGAACCGGGCAGGCGCACGACCGAATCGCGCAAAATCAATGCCTTCGATCAGCGCTGCGATCTGCGTTTCAGGAACGATTGCATCGCTTGTGCCCAGCCGCGCCAGAAACGCCAGGATCGTGATCGGCTCTATCCCCACCTCGCGAAATTCGGCAATGCCGATCGAGCCCGCCCGCTTCGATAATTTGCCATCGATGCCGACGAGCAGCGCCTCATGCGCGAAGTCCGGGCGCGGCACACCCATGGCGTCGAACATCTGGAGTTGCGTCGCGGTGTTGGTGACATGGTCTTCCCCGCGCACCACGTCGGTTACACCCATTTCGGCATCGTCGATCGCCGATGGCAGCATGTAAAGCCAGCTGCCGTTTTCGCGCCGGATTACCGGATCGGACAACAGCTTGGGGTCGAACCGCTGCTCGCCGCGCACCCTGTCGTTCCAGATGATCGGGGCATCATGATCGAGCCGAAATCGCCAGTGCGGCGTGCGGCCCTCGGCAATCGCTGCCGGTTCGGGCTGGCGTTCATAAACCGGCGGCAGCCCGCGTCCGAGCAGCACTTTGCGGCGCAGATTAAGCTCTTCGGGCGTTTCGTAACAGGCGTAGACCCGCCCTGCTTCGCGCAGTGCCTCAAATTGGGCTTCGTAGAGCGCGAACCTGTCCGACTGTCGATACTCGGCATCCCAGACAAGCCCGAGCCATTCGAGATCGGCGCGAATGGCATCGGCATAATCGGCGCGCGACCGTTCGGCATCGGTGTCATCGAGCCGCAGGATGAACCGCCCGTCATGCTTCTTTGCCCAAAGGAAATTGTGGAGTGCCGCGCGGACATTGCCGACATGAAGATGGCCTGTGGGCGAGGGTGCGAAGCGCGTGGTGATCATTCAGCGGCGATAGCGAGGGCTGGTGGGCTTGGCCAGCGACGGGTGACAGCGCTGGCATTTGCCAGAATGTCCGGTTTCGTCGGCGCCCGATAAGTGAAACACGGCCTAACCGCCGACAAGCTTCATCAGTCGGCGTTCGACAGGGGCGAGGACCGGCCCCAGATCATGCCCGCGCTTGAGGACGGCGCCTGCTTCACCGATCAGCGCCCATTCACCCTGCCGGTTGCGCAGTGCGGGGCGCTTTTCAATCCGCATTTCGGGGCGTTCGGCAGTGCGGCGGAACGCGCTGAAGATCGCGGCATCGCGCCCGAGTTCGATGGCATAATCGCGCCAATGCCCCGCGGCGACCATCCGGCCGTAAAGATCGAGGATGCGCGACAATTCGACCCGTTCAAAACCGGTCTGGCGGTCTACCGCCTTACGGAACGGCATGACCTCACCCATCAGGCGCGATTCTTCAACTCGGTGCTGTCTCCAGCGCCTTTCGCTTCGGACAATGCCGTGATCCGCTTTTGCAGCTGTTCGACCTCGCATTTGAGGATTTCGAGCTGTTGCGTGGCCGGATCGAAGCGTTCGCTGCATGGCGTGCCATAGGGCATGAAGGGCTTTTGATAGTCTTCAGCCTCAACCAGCGTCTGTCGCGCCGGGATGCCCACCATCGTGGCGCCTTCGGGCACATCCTTGGTCACGACCGAATTGGCCCCGATACGGGCGCGGGGCCCGACGGTGATCGGGCCAAGAACCTGCGCGCCCGATCCGACGATTGCGCCATCCGAAATCGTCGGGTGGCGTTTGCCCGCAACACCATTGGCCGGATTGGTGCCGCCCAGCGTCACGCACTGGTAGATCGTCACATCATCGCCGATCACGGCGGTTTCGCCAATCACGACAAAGCCGTGATCGATGAAGAAATTGCGTCCGATCGTGGCACCGGGGTGGATGTCGATTGCGGTCAGCAGCCGTGAGATATGATTGACGAGTCGCGCCAGAAACCACATCTCGGCCACAAACAGCCAGTGCGCAACACGGTGCAGCGCCACCGCCCAGACCCCGGGATAGGTCAGGATTTCCCATCGCGAACGCGGCGCCGGATCGCGCGCCTTGATCGAGTCGAGATAGGCCCAAAGGCTGCGGGTCATAGGCTTTCCCTTCATTGCCCGATTTAGGCGTGGCGATTGTGAAAATCCAGTCAGCGACGCTATGGGGTTTTGCAGGAGCCACGAATGTCCGTTTACCTGCCGACGATCAAACAGTTGCAATATCTGGTGGCGCTCCACGATCATGGTCATTTCAAACGCGCGGCCGAAGCCTGTTATGTCACCCAGTCGACGCTGTCTGCGGGCCTGCGCGAACTCGAATCGCTGATCGGGACGACATTGGTTGAGCGGACGCGGCGCGTGGTGCGGTTCACCTCGCTGGGCGAGGCGATCGTCGACAAGGCGAGGCGGGTGCTGCGCGAAGCCGATGAACTGGGCGCGATGGTCCGCGCGGCCGGCAAGCCGTTGTCGGGCGAATTGCGGATGAGCGTGATCCCCACGATCGCGCCGTTCCTGTTGCCGCGGATGCTGGCAAAGTTGCGCGCCGACCGCCCCGAACTCAGGCTGTATCTGCGCGAAGAAACCAGCGCTGCGGCGTGCGAATCGCTCAATCGCGGGCATGTCGATTGCGTGCTGCTCGCGCTGCCCTACGCCTGCGGAGACGTCGATAGCGAGACACTGTTTGCCGACAGGTTCTACCTCGCCTTTCCAAAGGGGGAAGCGCCTGTGGGCGATCCGGCCGCCGATGTCATCGCGCCCGACCGGCTGCTGCTGCTTGAAGACGGCCATTGCCTCAAGGATCATGCGCTTTCGGCGTGCAACCGCCCCGAATTGCGTGCCAATTCGGCGATGCTCGGCACGTCGCTGCACACGCTGGTCCAGATGGTCGATAACGGGCTTGGCATCACCTTGCTGCCCGAAATGGCGATCGAGGCGGGGATACTGGAGCATACCAGCGTCGAAGCCCGGCCGCTGGTTGCCGATCATCCCTCGCGCGACATTGCGTTGGCGTGGCGCAAGGCGAGCCCGCGTGCCAAGGAGTTTGCGCTGCTGGCGGGGCTGCTTCGCAACGCCCGGCCGCAAGCGCGATCCTGACACAAGTTGACGTCTAACTGGGGGGTGTTGTGCGTTGGAGCGAAAGATATCATCGTTGAACCGAGAATCACACCCGGCCTGGCGGAAGCGGGTTGGGCGATCCATCGCGCATTATAGGCATAAACCTACCGTAAAGTCAATGTGATGTGCCCCAGCGCGCGGCGGCAGCATCGTCGCTGCTGCGCGGTTCGACCCAATGCGCCGCTTCATCGCGATGTTCTTTTTTCCAGAACGGGGCAGTGGTTTTGAGCTGGTCGATAAGACATGCGCACGCCTCAATGGCCGCTGCGCGATGCGCAGACGCCGTTGCGACAAGGACGATCCGGTCTCCGGCCATCAATCGTCCGGTCCGGTGGATCAGGCTGACGCCCAGCAGCCCCCATCGCGCCACCGCGTCACCTGCGAGCTGCTGCAGGGCGGCTTGGGTCATGCCAGGATAATGTTCGATTTCGAGCGCGGTCAGGCCATCATCGCCACGCACGATCCCTGTAAAGCTCGCCACGCCGCCGCCGCCAAGGCCTTCGAGCAACGCCAGTTCGGCGCCGCTATCGAAATCGTGCGGCTGCACGCACACGCGGATCATCCGCCTGTCACTGGTGGAAAAAACGCAATTTCGGACGCTTCGCCGAGCGGCGCATCAAGATCGGCAAGCTGCTGATCGACCGCGACGCGCACCCGGGCAAGATCGGCAAACGCGGCTGCATAGTGCGCGCCCGATGCGGCCAGATGTGCCACCAGCGCCCGCGGCGTCATCACGTTTTCGGGCAGGTTGCGCGTTTCGCCCTCGCGTCCGATCGACTCGCGCAGGCTGGCAAAATAAAGGATCGCAATCGTCCGCACCGTCAATCCATATGCTTCAGGCCGACGCGCAGATAATCCCAGCCGGTGATCAGCGTCAGCGCGGCTGCGGCCCAGAGGGTCGAAAGGCCGATCGTATGAGGGATATTGGCCGTGGTGTTGCCGACCACCATGGTCCAGCCGGGGAGCGCGCCACCCAGGATCAATGCACCGAGGCTGACCATCTGGAACGTCGTTTTCCACTTGGCGAGCCGCGATACCGGCACCGAAACGCGCAGCGATCCCAGAAATTCGCGCAGGCCCGACACCGCAATTTCGCGGATCAGGATGATCAGGCCCGCGATCACATGCATATCGCCGACATAAGGCCCGCGCAGAACGCCTTGCGCCGCAAGGACAAGGATGACCGCGGCAATCATGATCTTGTCGGCGATGGGATCGAGAAACTGGCCGAGTTTGGAAACCGTCCCCTGCGCGCGCGCGACATAGCCGTCGAAATAATCGGTGATGCCCATCAAGCAGTAGACCGCAAAGGCAAGGCCATAGCCCAGTTCCCAGCGCGGCCACCACAGCAGCGCTACCAGCACCGGCACGGTGACGATGCGCGACAGCGTCAGCAGGTTGGGCAGCGACCACATGCGCAATCCTTAGTCATGGATTGTGGCGGGTGCAAAGCCGGGGTTTCATTTGGGTAGCGCTTCGACATTGATCTTCGCGCCATCGTTGCTCTAGCGAGGATGCAGAGCCAACCCGCAGCATCAAAGGCAGATCCGTGACCCTTCTTGCGACGCTTCTCAAAGGGCGGGTGACCCATGGCCAGCTGACGGTCATCGACACAGACGGCGGTATCGAGCGGTTCGGAACGCCTGCAGCCGGCTGGCCCGATGTCGTGCTACGGCTCAACGCCGATAACGCGGTCCGCCGCATCCTTCTCAACCCCCGGCTCGGCCTTGGTGAGGCGTATATGGATGGCGCGGTCAGCGTCGACGATGACGATATCCTTGGGGTGATCGAGCTGATCCGGCGCAACAATCCGTGGGAAAACAACGCCGAAATTGTTGCGCCGCGGCGGTTGAAAACGGTATTCGGGCCCGCGACGCGATGGCTGGCGCAGCGCAACACGCAGGGCCGGTCGCGTGCGAATGTCGCGCATCATTACGATCTGTCGAACGATTTCTACAGGCTCTGGCTCGATGAGGGCATGCAGTATAGCTGCGCCTATTGGGCCGACCCCGATGCCAGCCTTGAGCAGGCGCAAACGGCAAAGCTGGCGCATATTGCCGCAAAACTGGCGCTGCAGCCAGGCATGCGCGTGCTCGATATCGGATGCGGTTGGGGCGGCATGGCGCTTTACCTCAATCGCGTTGCAGGCGCCTCAGTGCTGGGCATCACGCTCAGCGAAGAACAACTGGCCTTTGCCCGCGCGCGCGCCGAAGCCGAAGGGGTGGCAGACACGGTGCAATACGAATTGATCGACTACCGCGATCTTGCTGCGCGCGAACCGCGCGGGTTCGACAGGATCGTATCGGTGGGCATGTTCGAACATGTCGGCGCACCGCAATTCGACGCATTTTTCCGCGCCTGCGCCAATCTGATGACCGACAGCGGCGTGATGCTGCTCCACACCATCGGCCGGTTCGGCGGCCCCGGTGGCACCGACGCGTTCACGCAGAAATATATCTTCCCCGGCGGCTATATCCCTGCGCTGTCCGAAACGATCGCGGCGAGCGAAAAGGCGCGGCTGATTGCAAGCGACGTCGAAACCTGGCGGCTTCATTATGCGCGCACGTTGCGGCACTGGTATGCGCGCATCCAGGCCAACCGCGATGCCATCGTCGCGCTGTACGACGTGCGATTCTATCGCATGTGGACGTTTTACATCGCAGGCGCAGCCACGGTATTCGAAGCGGGCGGCATGGGCAATTACCAGATCCAGTTCGTCCGCAACCGCCACGCGCTGCCGATCACGCGCGATTACATCGCCGAAGCCGAAGCCGGATATGCAGCGCGCACGATCAATCGAGCGCGATGGCCTTGATCGACCGGACAACGCCCTTTGCATCGCCGCGCAACGCATCGCGCATCGCCAGAAGCAGCAAGCGCCGGGCGCGGGGGAACACGGCCATCCACCACAAAGGATAAAGGATCACGCCCATCATCGTCACAATGGCGAGGCGGACGCCGTCGGGCAGGCCGGACGGAAACCAGATCATCAAGCCAAAGACGCTTGCGCCCATCAGGCAGGGTGCAATGCCGGCGGCGGCAAGAACGCGGAGCTGCTGCATCGGCGACATGCCGATCGCGCGCGCAATCGCAACCGCCCCGAACGGCCACGCCAGCCATTGACGCGCCGCCAACGCCCAGCACGCGCCCTCAAGCCCCCAGTAGAGGCCGATTGGCAGCAGCAGGGCGCCGAGGAGAAGCGAGTTGATTTGAAGACGTGTGATCACCCGGTGCTGGCCGCGTGCGGCGAAAAATGCGGTGGTGAACCCTGTGAGCGGGGCGCGAAGTGCCGCAAGCGCAAGGATCTGCACGACGGGCACCGCCAATATCAATCCAGGCCCCAGCATGACAGGAACCAGCAGCGGCGCAATCGCGATAAGACCGATCAGCGCAGGCCAGAAGGCAATCGTCGACACCCTGATTGCGCGCGCGACGATCCAGACAAGGCGCTGGTCGTCATTGCGGAAGCTTGCGACGGCGGGCTGCGCGATCGCGGCGATCGGGCCGGTCAGCACGCCGTTGAGCTGATCGATAAGGCGTTTGGCAACAGTATAGACGCCCAGCATGTCGGCGCCAAGGACCGCGCCGATCAGCCCGCGCGGCATCGTTTGCGTCGATACATGCTGGATCGCCACGTTTTCGATGCGTCCGCCGCCAAGACGAAGCGCGACGTGCGCATCGTGACGGTCGAACGCGAAGCCAGGCCGCCACCGCGCGCTGTAAAGCTGCATCGCCAGTGTGAGCGTGCGGCGGACATATTCCATGATGACAAGGCTGGTGACCCCCATGTCGTTGATTGCCGCCAGCACGCCTGCACTCGTGGCGAGTGCCGCTGCGAGGCTCGCGCTGATCGTGAGCGCCGAAAATTCGACACGCCTGATCAGCAACTGCCCGGGCACCGCGATCAGCGCGGTCAGCAACGGCAGGCCTGCGACGCTGGCGATCACCGGCGCGGCATCGTCGATCCCCAGCATCCGCGCGACAGCAGGTCCGGCGGTCCACAACAGGAGTCCGCCCGCACCTCCGATGGCGGCAAGCGTCCAGAACAGCGTATCGGTGTGTGCAGGCCGCAAATCTTCGATGCTGATGACCCCGTCTGCGGCATGGCCGCCCACGAGGATCTCGAGCAGCCCGACCGCGATCAGCGCAATCGCAAACAGCCCATAGGCCTCGGCCCCGAGCAGGCGGACAAGGACGATCAGGCCGCCAAAAGCGATCAGCGCCTGCACCAATTGTCCGACACTTGCCCAGGCCGCCTGCGACACGAAGCGGTCTGCAGACGCGGTCATCGCAATGCGTTCACTCCGGTCGCATGCGCGACTGCGCGGCGATCATGACGGCGCGCGAGCCGGTCGCTCCAATTGTGCAGAACTGCGGTCAGCAATTTGACGCATGCGGTGCGCACCCGCGTACTGCGGCCGAGCAATGGAAAGCGCGACAATATGGGCTTGGCGATTCCTTCGGATAACCGCCACGACAGCATGGCCTGCCGCCGGTCGAAATAGGGATCGTCGTGCAACGACCATTTGTCGCGGAAGTGTCGAAGACTGCGCGCCTGCCAGTCGGGAGACCAGCGCAGCGCGAAATATTCCCAGTCCGCCCGGGTCAGCGGCCGCGTTCGCCCGGGGAATAAATAGGTTACCACCGAAGCGGGCTCGAGCATGACCCGCCCGCCGCCGTTCCAGACGGTCATGCAGAAATCGATATGTTCCTTTGTCGCCAGCAGCGCTTCATCGAGCATGCCGAACCGATCGAACACATCGCGTCGCACCAGCGCGCAGTGGAATTCGCAACACTGAGTCTCGCTCCTGGCAAGGCTCACATCGCCGATTTTCTTGCCCTGATAGACATGGATGTCGGTGATCCGACGGTCGCTGGGGGGCGCGGCAAGGAACGCGCGGTGATCATCGGCAAACTCGCCGCCCGCCTGGTGAATCTCGGTGTGGAGCGGCTCTTTCTGGCACGTCAGCGGCGCGACGACCTCCGCGCCTGTATCCTCCGCGCACAAGACAAGCGCGTCGAGCCAGCCCGGCGAGACGATCACGTCATTGTCGATGAACACGACATAGCGGGTATCAGCCTGCGCAACCCCCATGTTTCGCGCGCGATTGGGGCTGAGATAATGCTCGGTCCTGATATAGCCAAAGCCCTGCGCCTCGCACAGCCGCCGGAGGTCTTCGCCGATGTGATCTGGCCCTGCGCCATCAATATACACAAGTCGGTAGGGACGCGCGGTATGGTCGATCACGCTCTGCAGCGATTCGACCGCCACGCCGAAACGTTCGCGCGGTGTGACGATGATCGTCACCCAGTCTTGCCGATCGCCCTCATCCGCGCGGCCGGCGACGTCCGGTCGTTCTGCGATTATGGCATTGGCTTGGCTGTTCACCGTAAATCCCCTGTGGCTCTTTGATACGATGATAGAAGTTTATCGGTTACAAGATCGATTGCATAGCGGTCTTCGACGCGGGCGCGGGCCGCGCGTGTCATCCCCGGCCACTCGGGCGCGAGGCTCAGCAGCCGCTCGATCGCGCTGACAAGATCTGCAGGATCGGCCTCGCGGGCCAGCGTTCCGGTTACGCCGTCCTCGACAAGCTCGGGCATCCCGCCATGACGTGACGCGCACACCGGCACGCCGACTGCCATCGCTTCCTTGATCGTGTTGGTCGGCGCATCGAGGCCGCCCTTTGCGCTGGTTTGCGATGGTGCCACGAAAATATGTGCGTCCGCCAGCCGGTCCGAAATCGCGCAATGGGTCAGCATGCCGGTAAATTCCACACGCTCGGCCAGCCCCAAAGCGCAGGCACGCGCTTCGAGGCTTTTGCGTTCCTGCCCGTCACCCACGATCGTCAGCTGGCAATCGCGCCCCGCCGCCACCATGCGCGATACCGCATCGATCAGCGTATGGAATCCCTTGCGATCGGTCAGCCTGCCGATGGCAATCAGGCGCAAAGGCCCTCTGCCGGGGCTGTTCGGTGCGCGATAGACAAACCCGCGCAGATCGATTCCCGAACCGACCACGTCAATCCGGTCGGCAGGGCAGCCGATCCCCACGGCCAGATCGCGGAAATGATCGCAATTGGCGATGAACCTGTCTGCCCGCGACCACAGCCCGTCATAGATTTTCGGTCCAGCAGCGCGGACCACCTCGGTGATGTCATAGCCGCGAAAATGCACGACCAGTCGCCCTGACAAAAGCCCCGCGTCGCACAGCTTCACAACATGTTCGGCGAGCGTTGCAAACTGGCAATGCAGGATGTCGAACGGCGGTTGCCCTGCGACAAGGTCGGCCTGGAACACTGCCGACAGGTCGCGCCAAGTCCGGCGGAAGATCAATGGCCGGAACAACGGCGATCGGGCCACCCCCACTTTGCGCATCGTCCGGGCAGTCGCAGCGATCGCTGCGCCCAGCCTTGCCAGACGATCTTCGGGCCAGTGCGCAGAGGCGTAACGCCCCGCCAGCCGCGAGGCCACGTCTTGCGACGACGTCATCGAAGAGGGTTGCACGTTCGACATCCCGAAAACCGTCACGTCATGCCCGCGACGAACCAGTTCGGCGGCTTGCAGTGCGATAAACGGTTCCGATGAGATGGGAAAACCATTGGTAAAGATCCCGATACGAAGCGAGCGGCTGGAAACGGCGCTGGCAATATTCACAGAACCTCCGCCGCATTTCTGCATCGAACCGATTGAAGATGTGAGCCCGGGAAATTTCCGTTGCTTTGGTTTGTGCTGCTATGCGACATACCGTGGCGATGACATCTTCCAGCCGCGATTGTCAAAGCAATAAAAACCGCACAACAGTCATAATTCCGACGTTTAACCGTGCCGCAATGCTGCGCGAATGCTTGGCAGCAATTGCGGCGCAAACTGTCAGCCCGTTCGAAGTGATTGTGGTCAACGACGGCAGTTCAGATGAAACGCGCGATGTCGCGCTGTCGGCGGGCGGTGCGTTGCGCCTCATCGATCAGCCCAATGGCGGAAAATCCTCGGCGCTGAACGCAGCGCTTGCCGTCGCGCAGGGCGATCAAATCTGGATCGTCGATGATGACGATATCGTCCTGCCCGATGCGCTTGCCACTTTGTCTGCGCTTCTTGCCGATACGCCCGATGCCGGCTTTGCCTATGGCCGTCACGACAGGTTTGATCACAAAGCAGGCACTGCCGCGCGTCTTGGCACAGGATATTGGCAGGATTGCGCGCCCGACGATTTCCTCCAGGCAACGCTCGAGGATCTGTTCGCGCACCAGCCAAGCATATTGGTTCGCCGGGCGGTGTTCGAACGCGTTGGCCCCTTCGACGTGTCGCTTGCGCGGTCGCAGGATTACGACATGTTGCTGCGGCTCGCACGTGACAGCACACCTGCTGTCACCGACAAGATCGTCTTTCTCCAGCGCCAGCACGATGGACGCCGGGGGCCGGCCGCCCAGCGATTCGACAGTGCCCAGTCGCAAGCGAAGTGGATCGACAGCGACCAGGCGATTTTTCGCCGTCTCTACGATGAGTGGCCGCTCGATCTGTTCGCCCCGCGTCGCGCGACCGGTTCGGCGGCGGATCGGCGCGCCGCCTTGATCAATCGTGGCGTGGCGATGGCACGGCGCAAGCTCTGGACGCTTGCGATTGCCGATTTCGAATCGGCGGCAGCCGCCTGTCAGTCCCCGCTGACCGATGCCGAACGCGCAGCGCTGCGCCGCAGCGTTCTGGGGAAATACGGGTGCCGCGAACTTGTCACCGACGAGGCGGCTGGTCGGTTGCTCGCAGGCTTT
>JANPIQ010000298.1:0-2348 GCA_031425075.1 Sphingomonadales bacterium | reverse complement strand
AGAAGGGCATCGGCATTTTCCATTGCCGCCGCTCTGTGTCGATCAGACCTTTTCGTTCTTTTTCAGGTTCCAGCCGAATTTGACGACGCCGCCCAGCGTCCCCTTGTCGCTCTGTTCCTTGTAATCGAACTTGATTTCTTCGAAGTTCAGATTGACTTCCTCGGTCGGCACGCCGCCGTTGGTGCCGGTGTTGGTGATTCGCGACACCAGGATGTTCGACAGTGCGACCTTGTAATATTCTTCCTGCTTGCCGCCGGCCTTGCGCACGGTCAGCACCGCCGACTTGATATGCTGGCCGCTGGCGCAGGCCTGCATCAGCGCAGGGGTCGAACTGTCGGCGCGCTTCATCACGGTGATGTCCTGGAACGACACTTTCCCGGCCCCGCCGCCGCCGCCCGAGCCCCAGCTGCCACCATTTTGCAGGCCAAAGGTGAAACTTTCGATGTCGATCTCGCCCTTGTGCTTCGAATCCTTCGATTCACCCTTGATGGTGTCGAGCTTTAGAAAAATGTCTGGCGTCATGTCTCTGTCTCCTGATGCAGCAGTTCCGTTGCGGAACCATATTGGTTGGTGTCAATATATGATGCGACCTGCGGCCTTTACTGGCCGGCGTTGGATTATGCGCGTCGGCCCTTACTGGCCGGCATTGGGTAACCGCGAAACCATGCTGAGCGAGACGTCCATCCCCTCGAGCTGATAATGCGGCACAAACAGGAATTTGCCCTTGTAATAACCGGGATTTTCTTCGTCGGGCACCACTTCGATCTTGGCGTCCTTGAGCGGTAGCCGTGCCTTGGTTTCCTCGGTCGAGCTGTCGGGCTGGCCATCGATATAATTGGCGACCCAGCGCATCAGATCTTCCTCGATCTGGTTGCCGGTCCGCGTGCCGCCGATCCAGTCGCGAACCATGCATTTGAGATAATGGGCAAAGCGCGTGCTGGAGAAGATATAGGGCAGGCGCGCGGACAAATTGGCCGCTGCGGTTGCCGCATCATCATCATATTTCGCCGGATTATGCACCGTCTGCGCACCGATGAAGGTCGCCTTGTCGGTGTTTTTGCGGTGGACCATCGCCATCAGCCCGGCCTTCGACAATTCGCTTTCGCGGCGGTCCGAGATCGCTATTTCGGTCGGACATTTCATGTCGACGCCGCCGTCATCGGTCGGGAACATGGCGGTCGGCAGACCCTCGACCGTACCGCCGCTTTCCACGCCGCGAATCCGGCTGCACCAGCCCCAAGTGGCAAAGGCATCGGTGATGCGCGTACCCATCGCATAGGCAGCGTTGACCCACAGATGATTGTCATGATCGCCGCCGACTTCTTCTTCGAAATCAAATTCGTCGATCGGTTCGGTCTTGGCACCATAGGTCTGGCGGCCAAGGAAGCGCGGCATGGCGAGCGCGAGATAGCGGCTGTCGGTGCTGTCGCGGAACGAGCGCCAGGCGGCATATTCCATTGCGTCAAACTGCTTGGCGATATCGCGCGGGTTTGACAATTCGGTCCAGCTTTGCATCCCCAGCAACGAGGGCGCGGTGCCCGCGATGAAGGGTGCGTGCGCGGCAGCGCCGATTTTGGCGAGCCCCTTCATCACTTCCAGATCGGGCGCGCTGTGGTCGAAGAAATAATCGCACACCACCGACCCATAGGGCTGGCCGCCGAGCTGGCCGAATTCGGCCTCGTAAATCTTTTTGAACAGCGGGCTTTGGTCCCACGCCGCGTCGCGATACTGGCGGAACATCTTGTAGCATTCGTCTTTGCCGATGTTGAGCACGCGGATTTTCATATCCTTGCCCGTCGACGTGTTCATCACCATGTAATGCAGGCCGCGCCACGCGCTTTCGAGTGCCTGAAATTCGGGATGGTGGATGATCTGGTTAACCTGATTGGTCAATTTTTCATCGATCGCGGCACGCAGCCGGTCCATCGTTGCAAAGACATCGTCGCCGATAATCGCTGAATCGGCGAGCGCCTGCTGCGCCAGCGTGGCTACCGCCTGACCAATGCGGTCGGCGCGTTCCTGCGTGTTCGGTTTGAATTCCTTGCGCAGCAGCGCCGAGAAATCGTCGGGCGCGATTTCGACCTCGCCCGCTGCGCTGGTCGATTGTGCCTTTTCTGTGGACATCTGCTTATTCCCTAACAATCGTGAAGACGGGCCACCGGCGTGACCCGGGTTTAGACGGACCGCGAATTATTCGCCTTCGGCCTTGGCCCCGTCGCTCGCGGCCGGGCGCGCCGCCGACATGGCCTTCATCAGGTCCGGGTCCTTGAGCAATTTGTCGAGCAGATCCTGCGCACCATCCTTGCCGTCCATGAACAGCATCAGGTCGTTGACCTGCTGCCGCGCCT
>JANPIQ010000297.1:0-1660 GCA_031425075.1 Sphingomonadales bacterium | reverse complement strand
ATGCGGCAGAACTGACGGACGGCGGGGTGGGAACCCAGCCCTCTTCGGCAACCACGTGCGCGGTCGCCTCGACGATTCCCTTGCGGACCAGCCCGAGCCCACTGAGCCCAGGAAGTGCGTCGATGCGATCTTCCACCTTCTCGACCAAGTGGGCACCGTCGCCCGAACCGAAGAGGTACGCAGCTGCGAATGAGGTCTCGATCTTGGGTACATCGCCACTTCCCACCACCGCCCATTCGTGTTGGAGGAACCATTTCGTGACGCGTTGCGCCTTCCGGTCGTTCTCCAACATGTCGCGTGCTGCGCTGGCGTAGTACGCAGCGTGACGACCCTCCTGGCGCATGATGCGTCCAAGCAGTTCGGTCAGCACGGGGTGGTCGGCAATCTGGGCCAGCCGGTTGTACGCAGCGTTAGCTGTCCACTCGTTGATGGCGCCCCACGTCATGTGCACCGCAGGAAACTTGCGTACTCCATGGCCGAGCGCCCAGAAGATGACGGGACTCCAGAACAGGTAGCGCTTGTTGAACCGTCGCATCTCGATCAGTCGAGCGTCGTGCGCTGGCCAGTCATGCGCCGCCAAGACGCGACCGATTGCCTGGCCGTGCCAGTACTCCTCGTAGTTCCACAGCGTGAGGAACGCTGTGAACTGCGGGTCTTTCCATGCTGGCATCAGCAACAGCTCACGGGTGTACAGCACGGTCTGGTATTCGATGTCGTGCATGTACGACAGGCAGCGCAGAACATCGGGGTGTAGCGGCTCGCGCCGAAACGCTTCGAAGTCGATGTCGTCGGTCTTCAGCCGACCACCCTGTTCTTGAAACTTCTCGATCGGAATTGCCATGTCTAACCTTCGTTACGCCACGCCGTTCGGATCGCCGCGACCTTACCGCATACTTGGGAAGTGACCTCTCCGACCTTTCACGCCATCGCCTTCAGCGGCAGCCTCCGCGCCGGCAGTTCCAACACTGCGTTGGTTCGACTTGCCCAGCGGATTGCGCCCCCCGAGCTGTCCATCGAGATCATCGATTGGGTCGATCAGTTGCCATGGATGAACCCGGATCTGGAGACCAACCCGCCAGAGATCGTCCAGCGGTGGTGGAGCGCGCTACGCGGAGCCGACGCGCTGATCATCGGCATGCCCGAGTACAACGGCACACCGACCGCGCTCGCGAAGAATGCAATCGACTGGGCCACGCGCCCGCCGTCGGACCGTGCGATCAAGGGCACCGCGGTTGCTTTCCTGAGCGCCGCTGGTCGGTCGGGTGGGCAGCACTCGCAGGACAGCGTGACGCCGGTTCTCGGTTTCATGGGTGCCTCGATCATCGCCGAGCCACAGGTACGCCTTTCCCAGGTCGGTGATCGCATCGACGCCGACGGCCACACCGACGACCCGGAGATCATCGACGCTGTCGCAGCCAAACTGTGTGCCGTCGTCGACGCACTCTCACTGCGCGAATCTGCCCCGGAGGCGTAGACCGGCCCGCTAGATGTCGGCGAGGTCGGTGGTTGTGGCGTCGTCGAATCCGAAGGCCATGTACTCGCGGCCGGTTGCCTCAGTCATGGCGACGAGACAGTCACACATCAGCTGAAGGACTCGCCCTCGCCGGGCACCTGCGGAGCCTTGATTGGCGAGGCTTCGACGGGAGCCTCCTCGTCCACG